>CALMCS010000897.1 GCA_937862875.1 uncultured Comamonadaceae bacterium | reverse complement strand
GATGAAGAAGAGGGAAAAGACGGCCGCACCGTGCTGGAGCGTTCGCTGCTCTGCGCCGCAATGGCCGAGCCCGCGTAGCCGGGGTTTTCGTAGTGATCGGGAACCTGAATGCCCTGCGCACCCGCAGGTGCCCTGGACTGCGCCATCGCCGGCGCATTGCCCGAAGCAGCACCCGTTTCGCCACCAGAACGCGCGGCTGCGGCAATCGCACCCGGGCTAGGCAGCATCAACCAGGCGCTGGCCAGCGCCACCATGCAACTCGCCAACGCAGCGATGGCAACCCACAACCAGCGCGTGGAGACGCCAGAGGGAAGGGGTTGCGCCACTGGCGCGGGAGTAATCAAATCCATAGACGACAACAAAAATCCCAAAAAAATAACTATCACTCACACAATGTGATTCATTGCCAGAGTGGCCGGCGCAGAGAGTAACGCCAATCGAGGGTTATGTTGATGGCAATGCTGTAAGCACCGTAAGCAGCTGTGTACGCCGTTGGCGCACCGCTGGGTACAGGGAAACTACGCAAGCGAGCTTGATGGCGTGCTTTTTGGGGTGCTTGCCCCAGCCGGAGCGCCCTGCTCGGCCGCTTCCTGGGCCAGGCGCTTCTCCTGGTCCTCCTCCTGCACGGCCCGCGCCACGCTGGCGGCAAAGAGCAGCACGGCGGACGAAAAATACATCCACATCAGCAGCACCACCAGCGATCCGGCCGCGCCGTAGGCCGAGACCACCGCCGCCGTGGACAGATAGAACGCCAGCGCCTGTTTGCCGCCGGTGAACAGAATCGCGCCAACAAATGCGCCGATCCACAGAAAGCGCAGCGGCGGCGCGGACGGGCCGCCAATGCGCATCATCCCGACGAACAGCCCCATCGCGATGCCAAACGCCACCACCTCGTTGATCAGTTGCAAAAGCGTGCCCGAGCCCATCGGCAGCCACGCGCTCGCCCAGGTCGCCACCACCTTGATCGCCGTGGAGACCACCAGCGAGATCAGCAGCAGAAAGCCGATCGCCATCACATAGGCCAGACCCCGCAGCCGCAGCGACGCCATGTGCCACCACGCGGCCTTTTCGTCCTTGGGCGGCGGCTGGCCATTGGTCCACAGGCGCTGCAGCGACGATTGCAGTTCCACAAACACGCCGGTCGAGCCGGACAGCAGCAACACAAATCCGGCCACCGAGGCCACCCAGCCCTCCGACGGATTGCGCGCGCTCGACAAGGCCATGCGCACCACTTCCGCGCCGCGATCGCCGACCACGCCGCTGACCTGCGCGAGCAGGTTGGTCTCCAGATACGACTGGTCAATCCACCAGCTCAGCACCCCCACCAGCAGCAACAGCAGCGGCGCGAGACTCAACATGCCGTAGAACGACATGGCGGCACTCATGCGCAGACCATCCGCATCCAGCCACAGCCGAACCGCACGAACCAAGGGATCCACCACCGTCAACGCATGCTGGGACCACGACAAAAACCGCTCTTTGATAGAACTCATTCCTGCATTCTCATGGCAGATTACGTACCCTTGGTGTCGGAGCAAGCCGACAGACCGATAAACTCGAGCGATCAGAGAACAGACAGGACTCCCATTTCATGCGCAAGCGCTGCACACTGGTCGGCATGCCCGGCTCCGGAAAATCCACCGTCGGACGACAACTCGCGCGTCGTCTGGGTGTGCCGTTCATCGATCTGGATCAGCGTCTGGAAGAGGTGCTGGGCTCCAGCATTCGCCAGTATTTCGAGGAACAGGGCGAAGAAAGCTTCCGCCAGAAGGAAGCGCAACTGCTGTCCGACATCACCGCCGAGGAAGGTGACCTGGTGCTCTCCACCGGCGGCGGCGCGGTGCTGCGCGAGGAAAATCGCCACACGCTCAAGGTCCAGGGCGGCAGCGTCATGTACCTGCGCGCCTCGCCCGACGAGATCTACAAACGCATTCGCCACGACAAGACCCGTCCCCTGCTGCAGGTGGACAACCCGCTGCAGCGCCTGCGCGAGCTCTATACCGCGCGCGATCCGCTGTACCGCGCGTCCTCGCACTACGTGATCGAAACCGGCCGCCCCACGGTGAGCACGCTGGTCAACATGATCGTCATGCAGCTGGAGATGGATCAGCCGCCGCAGCTGTGATGATGATGATGACGATGGATGGTGGGGTGATGTGAGTTGGGGCGGGGCGGGCATCGATGGAACGGTTGAGGCGGATCGGTTACTAACTGACGTCATCAGCCCCCAACCAGATCCAACGATGAATCAGCACCGCACCTCAAACGCCTCCCTCACCACGCTGGTCGCACTGGTTGCGGCTGTCTGCGTCGCGGGCTGTGACGGCAGCAACCACACGGCCGTCGACAATGCGGACGGACTCGGCGGGTATCGGCAGCAAACGCTGACGTGGAAAGCCTGCGATCTCTCCGATCTGCCGCCGCCCATGCTCGCCATGATATCGCCCGACGTTTTGCAGCGTCTGCAGTGCACGGACATGCGCGTGCCGCGCAACTACGCCCAGCCGGCCGATGGCGATTTGACCATCGCCCTGTCTCGGGTTCAGGCGCGGCCCTCCACCTCGGCCGCGACCTCGGCGCGCAAAGCCGAGCCCCTATTTTTCAATCCCGGTGGACCCGGTGGAGACGGGTATTGGTTCTCCATATACCGCGCCAGCGATTGGTTCACCGGCAGTACCGGCCTCATGCCGAACAGCGACAGCGCCCAGCAGAAGCTCTACGCACAACTGGAGCAAACCTTCGACCTGATTGGCTTTGCGCCCCGAGGCGTCGGCAAGAGCTCACCGCTGACATGCGCATCAACGCACCTGCTCGAGCCCGCGGACCACTCGCTCGCCGGTCGCAACCAGCCCAACATACAGGCCCAACAGCGCAACACCGCAGCCCTCTTCAAGGCCTGCACCGACAACCCCCTCACCCCATTCATCAACACCGATGCCACGGCGCGCGACATGGATCTGATGCGTGCGGTACTGGGCAGCGAAAAACTGCACTTCATCGGCGCGTCGTATGGCACCTGGCTGAGCATGTGGTACGCGGGCCTGTTTCCAGAAAAGACGGGCCGCATGGTGCTGGACAGCAGTGTCGATTTCAATGCCCCGCTGTCGACCGCCATGGTCAACCAAGGCTTCGCGCTGACCCGCACGTTCGACGAAGTTCTGGCGCCATACGCCGCCCGGCATCCGCAGGTCTACGGACTCGGAAGCGATGCGCAGACCGTGAAAAATACCATCCACGAATTGCCTCCGGTGATTCGCGCGGCGACCGCACGGGCGATGTACGACGCGCTGATATCCAGCAGCTCCGCACCAACGGCCTTGCGCCTCCTTCTGAGCGGCAAGGCCTTGAGCCAGCCGCCCTTCGTCGCGTTGTGGCCGAACGGTACGGTGGGAGGCGATTTTCCGCAGATGCGCGCGCTGATTGCACAGCACTCGTTTTCGGCAGACGCGCCAACGAACGCGCAATTGCGCGAAAGCGCGCTCGACATTGTGTCGATGGTCGAACCCGAATTGCAAGCCCGCCCCGTCCTGCTGCGGGGCAAGGATTCCGTGTACACCGCGGTGATGTGCAACGACGTACCCGAAACGAACACTGACCCGCAGTGGTGGGCCGATCAGGAAACCCGCATGCTGCGGGACTTCCCCATCGCCGGCACCGAGGATTTCCGCGCTTGCCTGCAATGGCCGCAACCCGCGAATGTGCGCAAACCGTCGATCGACAGCGTGAAACACATCGACTTTCTGATGCTGCAATCCCAGTTTGACGGCGCAACACCCGCCGAGGGCGCGTTCGCCACCTTCGAGAAATTACCCAACGCGCACATGGTCTACGTGAAGAACGAGATGACCCACGGCGTCTATCCCTACTACGACCCATGCGTAGACCTGCTGGTGGGCCACTATCTGCTGGGGAGCTCGCCGAAAGAGCGACTGTCGACCTGCGAAGGACGGTCCATAGAGGACAAGCTGAGCCTGAAAAATTCCCCGCCCAGCGCAGCGCAGCTCCTCGAGAAAAAACGCCACTGAAAAAGTCAGCGCGAAAGGTATCGCCCCTCGTAGATCTGGCGCGCGGGAAGCATG
>CALMCS010000896.1 GCA_937862875.1 uncultured Comamonadaceae bacterium | reverse complement strand
CTGGGGCGAGCCTTGTCGGGCGTAGCTTCCGCGGCGGGTATGGCGCTGTCGTTTGATCCTGCGCTCACCCAAGGTCTGAACAGCCCGGCTTTGGCCGGAAGCTTTTCGCCACGCGAGGCGCTGCAACACTTGCTGCAGGGCAGCGGCTTGCAATTGGAGCGACGGACCGACGGAAGCTACACACTTCAGAAAATGGCGAGCGAGAGCAGCGGGGCTTCTGCACATCAGAAAGACAAGGCCCTTGCCGGAACGCTTGCAGAAGTACGCGTGACCGCCAACACCGAACGCAGCGCCATCACGGAAGGGTCCGGCTCCTACACCACGCCGGCGACGGCCGCTGCCACGGGCTTGAATCTGTCGATGCGCGACACGCCGCAGTCCGTGAGCGTGCTGACGCGCGAGCAGATCGATGACCAGAATTTGCTGTCACTGAACGATGCGATGAAGAGCGTGACGGGTATCTATGCCGCCAGCTCAGACAGCGATCGCACGGACTTCTATTCGCGCGGCTTCTATGTGGACAACCTTCAGTACGACGGGGTGCCAACGTCCATCGGTTTGTCGTTCTATGGCGAGTCGGGTAACGACACCACGATTTACGACCGCATTGAGGTGGTGCGCGGCGCCACCGGGTTGTTGACCGGCGCGGGCAACCCCTCCGCATCGATCAATCTGGTGCGCAAACGCGCGCAGAGCAAGGTGTTCACCGGCTCCGCTTCGGTGGGTTTGGGCTCATGGAATCAGCGGCGCGCCACCGTCGATCTGTCCACTCCGCTGACCAGCGATGGCCGCATCCGGGCCCGCTTGGCCGGCATGACGGAAGAGCGCGATTCGCATGTCGACCTCTACCATGCGCGCAAACAGGTGCTCTATGGTGTGGTGGATGCGGATCTCACCGCGTCGACCACGGCGAGCATCGGCTTCGACTACCAGTCCAATCGGCCTACAGGTTCTACCTGGGGCGGTCTGCCGCTGCTGTTCTCCGACGGAACTCCCACGAACTGGGCCACGTCCAAGACCACAGGCGCAGATTGGACCCATTGGAGCAGCACCAATCGCAGCCTGTTTGCCAGCGTGGAGCATCGTTTTGACAATGGCTGGAAGCTCAAGACCAATCTCGCGCACCGCGAAAGCGACTACGACGCCAAGCTGCTCTACCTGTATCGCCAGCCGGACGCGGTGACGGGAACTGGCTTGGTGGCCTTGCCCAACTATTCCGAATACACGTTCCAACAAAACAGTGTGGATGTGCAGGCCACCGGCGCGTTCGCGCTGGCCGGGCGAAAGCATGAAGCGGTGGTCGGGCTGAGCGGCACCCGCTCGCGTGAGCACAAGAGCGGACACGCGCGGGTCGGCGATTTGGCGGGAACCGGCGACTTCTATGAATGGGATGGCTCGTACCAGGAGCCCACCTGGGGAGCCAGGACCACCAGCGCGCTGGACAGAACGAGTCAGAACGGAATCTACGGAGCCCTGCGTTTTTCGTTGGCCGATCCGCTCAAGTTGATCGTCGGTGGACGACAGAGCCGGTGGCAGGTGAGCGGTCTCAACGGAGACCGAGAACACGAGGTTTTCACACCCTACGCCGGTCTGGTGCTGGATTTGAATGAGCAGTTTTCCGCCTATGCGAGCTACACCGATATCTTCCAGCCGCAGAACTACCGCAATCGCGAGGGCGCTTATCTCGATCCGGTGACGGGCAAGAGTTTCGAGTTGGGAATCAAGGGCGAGCATCTCGATGGAAAGCTCAACAGCTCGCTGTCGATCTTCCGAATCCAGCAGGACAACGTCGCGCAGCTCGATGCCGACCACGTGGTTCCCGGAACCACCGATTTTGCGTACGTCGGCGCGAAGGGCATTGTTGCCAAAGGGGTAGAGGCTCAGGTGTCGGGTGAAATTACCACCGGCTGGAAGCTTTCGGCAGGCGCTTCACACACCAACGTCAAGGACGCCGACGGACAAGCCGCCAACACGTGGGCACCGAGAACGCAGTTGCAACTGTTCACCTCCTACCAACTGCGTGGCGATTGGCAGGGACTCACTGTAGGTACCGGCGTGAATTGGCAAAGCGCCAATAGCGCGCAGTTCACGGTAGCGGGAAAGGACGTGAAATATGTCCAGAAGTCGTTTGCCATCGTCAATCTCATGGCGCGCTACGCGTTCACGCCGCAGTTGTCGCTGCAGGTCAATCTGAACAATCTGCTGAACAAGAAGCACTACGTGAATATCGACGGACAGGGGCAATTCGGAACGCCGCGCAACGCCATGGCGGTGTTGAAGTACCGGTTCTGAGACAGGCCGTTGGCGTCTCGTAAACACTATTGATGCAGCAAAAATGTTTGCGGGTAGCTGAAGTTTTTACCCGAAACGGCTTCCATGCCGTTTACACAGGCTTTACAATCGCGCCGAGATTTAATTGAGAATCATTCGTGATTGAATTGATCTTTCAGCCAAACGGTTCTTGCCGACATAGCCAAGTTTTTCCCTCAAGCGCCATGTCGCGTGCCGCGCACGCGATTGCGACATGGCGCTTGAAGGCTTCTTCGGCTTCCTGCAATCGAATCGTCCATGTCCCATCGTTGTTCTCGCCATCCATCGCCCGATGTTCCTCAAAAAACGCGCCGCACACTGCGGTATGTAGCACTGGCCGCAAGCGGGGTGTGCGCATTCCCTGTGCCTGTTTTTGCCCAGGCGGCTCCA
>CALMCS010000895.1 GCA_937862875.1 uncultured Comamonadaceae bacterium | reverse complement strand
ACGTAGTGTCGAACGCGACCACGGAGTCTTCCGCGTCGTTGATGATCCAGGCGATCTGATCAGGGTGCAGGCGCGGGTTGATGGTGTGCATCACGCGCTGCGATCCGCTCACGCCGTAATACATCTCCATGTGGCGATAGCCGTTCCAGGCCAGGGACGCGATGCGCTCGCCGGGCTGACCGCCCATGCCATCAAGCGTGTTCGCCAACTGACGCGCGCGGCGGGCCAGGTCGCGGTAGGTATAGCGGTGGATGTCTCCTTCCACCCGGCGGGAGACGATCTCGGCGTCGCCGTGGTGTCGCTCGGCAAACTGAATCAGAGACGAAATCAACAACGGTTGGCTTTGCATTTGGCCCAGCATGCTCTTGGCTCCTTGATCGCTTATGGATTCATTAATTAATTAGTTTCCGCTTATCTATTGATCAGCGGAATAGCACCACATCGTAACGACGAAGGAGCGCGGCTTTCGCACTTTGCTGTCACTTTCGCGTTAGAAACTTGTCACGCTCCAGACAGATCACCGGAGGTACAGGGCATAAACCCTGCACTGCGCCCCCCTTTGCGACCATTCGCCCCTCCCCTCATTGGGTTCCTCAGTGCTTCCTATTGCCCTCTGCACGGTGCGCCATCGCCTGCGGCGCGACAATCTCTCCATGCAACTCGATAACAAAGTGCCCGACGCGCTCCCCTCGGAGTCGCCAGCCTTGCAGGGTCCGCGATGGACCCAGGGAACCGGCTTTGCCCGCCTGGGGCCTCGGTTCTTCACGGCGCTCCAGCCCACGCCCCTCCCCGCCCCCCATTGGATTGCCCGCAACCCCGACGTGGCCCGACTGGCAGGCATTGACCCGCAGTGGCTGCAGACGGGCGACGCCTTGCAGGCGCTCACCGGCAACCTCGTGCTGCCCGGCTCAGCGCCCATGGCGACCGTGTACAGCGGTCACCAGTTCGGCGTATGGGCGGGTCAGCTGGGCGACGGCCGGGCGATCATGCTGGGCGAGACCGATGCCGGGCAGGAGATCCAACTCAAGGGCAGCGGCCCGACGCCCTACTCGCGCAGAGGTGACGGGCGCGCGGTCCTGCGCTCCTCCATCCGCGAATACCTCTGCAGTGAGGCCATGCACGGCCTGGGCATCCCCACGACGCGCGCCATGGCCCTGACCGGCTCGCCCGCGCCGGTCTACCGCGAAGAGCCAGAAACCGCCGCCGTCGTGGCACGGGTGGCACCGAGCTTTGTGCGCTTTGGCCACTTCGAGCATTTCTCGGCCCGCGACAACAAGGACGCGCTGCGCAGTTTGGCGGACTACGTCATCGACGGCTTCTACCCAGAATGCCGCGAGCCAAGCGCCACGGCAGAGTTTGACGGCAACGCCTACGCCGCGTTTCTCAAGGCGGTCAGCGAGCGCACCGCCGCGCTGCTCGCGCAGTGGCAGGCCGTGGGCTTCTGCCATGGCGTGATGAACACCGACAACATGAGCATCCTCGGTCTCACGATCGACTACGGGCCGTTCCAGTTTCTGGACGCCTACGTGCCCGGCCACATCTGCAACCACAGCGACAACCAAGGTCGTTACGCCTTCGACCAGCAGCCGAGCGTGGCGTATTGGAATCTGCTGTGCCTCGCGCAGGCCCTGCTGCCCTTGATTGGCGAGGTGGAAACCGCCCGTGCGGCCGTGGCCGACTATCCCGCCACGTTTGCGCGCGAATTCAAGCTGCGCATGGTGGCGAAGATGGGCTTTCCCGCCTCGGCGGCCGAATCACCCGAGTTTGTGGAGCTGCTGCAAACCCTGTTCGACCTGATGGCGCAGGACGCGGTCGACTACACGATCTTCTGGCGTCGCCTCTCGGAGGCTGCGGCCCGGCATGCTGGCGACGGCTCGGCAAAGGCGTTCGAGCCCGTGCGCGATCTGTTCCTGCAGCGGGACGAGATCGACCAGTGGCTCGCCCGCTATCAAGCCTTTCTCACCGTGATGGGCGCTCAGAATGGTGCGCAAGCATCTGCGGCCGTGGCTGCCATGCTCCAGACCAATCCGCGATTCGTGCTGCGCAACCACGTGGGCGAACTGGCGATACGCGCGGCGGCCAAAGGGGATTTCTCATTGGTGAATACACTTCAGGAACTTTTGACCTCTCCTTTTGACGAACACCCGGGTCACGACAGTTATGCGGATTTCCCGCCTGACTGGGCCTCCCATATTTCCATCAGTTGCTCTTCATGACTTATCCCATCGAAAAAACTGACGCCGAATGGCAGCAGGAACTGCGCGACAAAGGCGCTGAACCGGTCGCCTTTCAAGTAACGCGCCACGCCGCCACCGAGCGCCCCTTCACCGGCAAATACGAAGCGTTCTGGGCGGATGGCAGCTATCACTGCATCTGCTGCGGCGCCAAGCTGTTTGATTCCCACACCAAGTTCGACGCGGGCTGCGGCTGGCCGAGCTTTTCGGAAGCGATTCCGGGATCTATTCGCGAAATCGTGGATCACACCCACGGCATGCTGCGCACGGAAACCGTGTGCGCCGAATGCGGCGCGCATCTGGGCCACGTGTTCCCCGACGGCCCCACGCCGACGGGCCTGCGCTATTGCATGAACTCTGCCTCGCTCGACTTCGATTCGACAAAATAACATTCACATGAAACTGTTACTCGATTTTTTCCCCATCATTCTGTTCTTCGTTGCGTACAAGGTTTGGGGAATCTACGTTGCCACCGCCGTCGCGATCGTCGGCACCATCGCCCAGATTGGCTACATGCGCATGAAGACCGGCAAGACCGAGCCCATGCAATGGGTGAGTCTGGCGATCATCGTGGTCTTCGGCGGGGCCACCTTGCTGGCGCACAACGAGAATTTCATCAAGTGGAAGCCCACCGTGCTCTATTGGGTGATGGGCTTGGTGCTGCTGATCGGCCAGGCCGTGTTCAACAAGAACTTCATCCGCTCGCTGATGGGCTCGCAGATTCAACTGCCTGACCCCGTCTGGCGCAATCTCAACTGGGGTTGGACCGGTTTCTTCGCCGTCATGGGCGCCATCAACCTGTGGGTCGCGTTCAACTTCGACACCGACACCTGGGTGAACTTCAAACTCTTCGGCGGCATGGGCCTGATGGTGGTCTTCGTGATCGCGCAGGCCATCTACCTGAGCCGCCACGTGAAGGAAGAAGAGCAACCCAAGGCGGAGGACGCGAAGCCATGAGCGACCTTCAGAACGACACAGGTGACGACTATGCAGCAGCAGCAGCAGTCACCGCGCCGAACATGCAGATGGTTCTCACGCGCACGCTGAATCCCACCGCGCTGGAGGTGATCGACGAAAGCTCGGAGCATGCCGGACACGTTGGCTCGAACGGCACGGATTTCGGAACACACTTTCGCGTGCGCATCGCCTCTCCCATGTTTGAAGGCAAGACACGCGTAGCCAAGCATCGGCTTGTGTATGATTCGCTGCAGATTTTCATCGACAACGGCGCACATGCCATTGCCATTGAAATTCTCTAACTTGGCCGGTTTTTATCGGTCGCGGGGTGAAAACCCTGCAAACTATTTCCTTTTTGTGGATTTCCAATGAAGAAAAAGCTCATGTCCGGCCTCGTGGCCGCCGCTTTGCTGGGCACCGTAGTTTTGCCCGTCTCCGCTCAGAACCTGGCCATCGTGAATGGCAAGCCGGTTCCGAAGGAGCGTGCCGAGGCCCTCAAGCAGCAAGTGGAACGTTCTGGTAAGCCGATCACTCCCGAGATCGAAGGCCAGATCAAGGAAGAAGTGATCGCACGCGAGATCTTCATGCAGGAAGCCAAGAAGCGCGGCCTGGAAGGCTCTGCTGACTACAAGAGCCAGATGGACCTGGCTCGCCAGACCATTCTGATCCGCGAACTGTTCGCAGACTTCCAGAAGAAGAACCCTGTCACCGACGCCGAAATTCAGGCCGAGTACGACAAGTTCGTCGCTGCCAATTCCGGCAAGGAATACAAGGCCAGCCACATCCTGGTGGAATCCGAAGACCAAGCCAAGGCCATCGTTGCTCAGATCAACAAGGGCGGCAAGTTTGAAGAAATCGCCAAGAAAGAGTCCAAGGATCCAGGATCCGGCGCTCGCGGTGGTGACCTCGATTGGGCCAACCCCAGCAGCTACGTGGCTGAGTTCACGGAAGCCCTGGTCAAGCTGAAGAAGGGCGAAATGACTGCTACGCCAGTCAAGAGCCAATTCGGCTGGCACATCATTCGCCTGGACGACGTGCGTGATGCGCAGTTGCCCAAGCTGGACGAAGTCAAGCCACAGATCGCACAGCAACTCCAACAGCAAAAGCTGGCCAAGTTCCAAGAAGATCTCCGCGCCAAAGCCAAAGTCCAGTAATTCATTGGTTCCTTTGGGCTAACGCCTGAGTTCTAAAGAGAGCAGTTCGATTTCGGTCGACCTGCTCTTTTTTCTTTTTTGGGGTGCTTGTTTTGTGGCTCTGACGGGCTTTTTTGCTGTGCTTTGGCTTGGAGTTTTCGTTTTGAGATGACGATATAGGGCCCTATGCGTTGTTGCGAGGCCTTCCCGTACTGGAGTA
>CALMCS010000894.1 GCA_937862875.1 uncultured Comamonadaceae bacterium | reverse complement strand
TGGTGTTGTCCGTTGGATCCGTGTTGTCGGTCGGATTGGTGTTGTCCGTTGGATCGGTGTTGTCGGTCGGGTTGGTGTTGTCCGTTGGGTCCGTGTTGTCGGTCGGATTGGTGTTATCCGTTGGATCCGTGTTATCAGTCGGATTGGTGCCGTCCGTTGGATTCGTATTGTCCGTAGGGTTGGTGCTATCCGTTGGATCAGTGTTGTCTGTTGGGTTGGTACCGTCGGTAGGGTCAGTGCCATCCGTGGGATTGGTGCCATCCGTAGGGTCCGTACCATCCGTTGGATTGGTGTTGTCCGTAGGATCCGTGTTGTCGGTCGGGTCCGTGTCATCTGTCGAGTCGGTCGGATCGGTGGGCGTCACCAGAACCGGGTTGTCGTCTTCGTCGTCCTTGTCATCCTTGTCGTTGTTGGAGGCAATCAACGCTCCGGCACCCAGGCCCACGAGGCCGGCCAGCAGAAAGTCGCCCAGCGCCGAGCCACCAGCGTCGGAGGATTCCTTGGTGACCACCAGGCCCACGGCGTTGGAATCGTCGGCGGGGGCCACGTTCACATTGCCGGAGGCAAGGTCCAGCACCATCGCGCCAGCACCGTTGCTGCCATCTGCTTCGCGAAAGTTCAGGGTGGCGTCAGTGCCGCCCGAGAAGGTGCCTACGAGCTTCTGGCCAGCGTTGCCGCTGAAGAACGCCTGGGCGCTGCCGTCGGCGGGCACCAGGATTTTGTCGCCGATACGCAGTTGGGTGCCAGCCTCGGCCGCCATGGTCTGACCGTCTCGAACGATCTGCACGCCTGGCGATGCCTGGGAAAGAACCGCAGGAGCCTTGGAGCCGGGCGCAAAGGCGGCCGCACCAGCCGAAGAGCCGGTCATGTTGGAATCCGTCTTTGTAGCGCTCAACTGCGTGACAGCGACGTTGGTAGTTTGTGTAGCAGAGGTCGTCATTTGCAATTTCCAGATGGGTTTGAGGTTCAATCGGCAAGCAACGGCGTGTGCCAAAAAGCTCGTCTGACATACCTTCAGGCAAATAGCGTGCCAATCCACTGGAGTGCTGTGTGTAACTTGGTTGATTTTTATAACTGCATGATTTGATTGAGTATTTTTTCTATTTGCTTTTGGTGGGGCGCGTTACGAGAGGAACGTTACGGGCGACGTTACGCAACGTGTTACGGCGTGTGTAACGTAACGCTGTGTTTCTGTAACGTGCCGATCGGGCGATGAATCCCGCCGGCCGACAACGCCTCGCAGCTCGGAAATCCAAAGGGCAAACGTGGCGCTGAACAAGCGGTCATTCCGTATGGAATTGCTCTCAACAGCGCGCCGGGAGTGTGATCAAATGAAACTATTGCCAAGAAATATGTCTGTATATAATCATTCGCCGCTTAGCCCCCAGCGCAGACCGATCTGCCGGTGGCAATCGGGCGAACGTGCCGAGGCGTCATTGCCCGTCCATTAATTGCGTAGAGAAGATCGCCTTATGCCGATTGCGTCCCAAGTCATGTCCCGTGAGCGCAGTCGCGCTGGCTCGCGCTCCTCGCGTTTTTCACGCACCATGCTGGCTGTCTGTATGGGCTGGGGCATTTCCCTCTGCAGCCTGTCGGCCCACGCGTCCCGCGCAGTGGACGAGGTCGCTCAATTGCTCGAGCAGGGCAAGGGCGATCAAGCCGCCAAGCAGGCCGACAGCCACCTCAAGCAAAACCCGAACGATGTCGAAATGCGCTTCATGCGCGGCGTGATTGCGACCGAGCAGAAGCAGAGCGCCCAGGCCATCAAGATTTTCTCGGCGCTGACCCGCGAATTCCCGAGCATGCCGGAGCCCTACAACAACCTGGCCGTGCTGTACGCAGCCGACGGTCAGGAGCGCAAGGCGGCAGAGGCGCTCGAGCAGGCCATTCGCACCAATCCAAGCTACACCACAGCCCACGAAAATCTGGGTGACCTCTACGCCCGGATGGCCAGCGAGGCCTATACCAAAGCCTTGCAGCTCGACGGCTCGCGCCCCGGCATTCGCCCCAAGCTGGCCTTGATCACGCAACTCGCTCCTTTGCAGCAGGCGGGTGCGAAGACGCTGGTGGCAGACGCGGGCACAGCGCCCAAGCCCAAGGCGGACATCAAGCCGGAACCGAAACCGGAAGTCAAAGTGGCAGCGGCACCTGCAGCACCTGTGGCAGCGCCCGTCGCGGCACCCGTTGCTCCGGCACCTGTACCAGCACCAGCACCAGCACCAGCACCTCAGCCCGCAGTGGTTTCTTCGGCCCCCTTGGCCGTAGCGACAGGCAAGGTCGCCGAGCCCAAGCCGGCCGCCAAGGCAGAGGTCGCAGTCGTCAAACCTGCTGCGGCTCCCGTGGTCACCGCGCCAGCAGCGTCCACAGCCGCAACACCCGCTCCAGCTCCAGCGCCGGTCGCAGCCAAGACACCGGCCCCGGCGCCTGAGGCACCGTCCAAATCGGCCGCACAGGTGGCCGCCGCTGAGGTCGAATCGGCGGTCAACGCCTGGGCTGCAGCCTGGCAAAAGCAGGACATGCATCGCTATCTGGATGCCTACAGCGACAAGTTCACGCCCGCAGATGGTTCGAGCCTCGCCAATTGGAAAGAAGCGCGCCGCGTGCGCATTGTCGGCAAGAACTCCATCACCGTCTCGATTCGCAACCTGAACGTGAAGGTCGACGGCGACCAGGCCACGGCGCAATTCCGCCAGCACTATGTGGCTGGCAGCCTGAATACCACAACCCGAAAGACTCTGTCGCTGCACCGCGAGAAGGGCCAATGGCGAATCCTGCGCGAGACTACGGGCGGCTGATTCTGCTATTCTTGCGCACTTTTCGCGTTGCCTTTGCCTCATTGAGCATGGCCAAGTAGAAGGAAGTTTCGGGCTATGTTTTTTCGCAAGCAGCTTTGGCGAGCAGTGACGGTGAGCTTCGCCGTCAGTGTCAGCAGCGGAGCACTCTTTGTCGCCCCGGCGCAGGCCTCGGCGGACAAAGAGAAAAAGCCAAAAACAGCGGCAGCCAAAGTGGCCAAGCCAGCGCCCCGATCGGCGGCGAAAGCGGCAGGCAAATCGCCATCTCCATCGTCGCAACGCGGCAAAGCGGCATCCATGGCCGCAGCAGCGGTTGGCGGTGCAGCCGCTGTATCGACCCTCAAAGCCAATGCCAAACCGCTCCCCAGCGACGCGGAAAGCCGTTTGCTCGGCGTGATCCAGCAAATCGAACGCCAGCAACTGGATGCAGCACTCCAGGCCGCGGCCAAGCTCACGGCCGACGTCCCCAATTTTCAAGCGGCGCAGCTGGTCTATGCCGATCTGCTGCGCTTCAAAACCGGCAAACCGGGAGCGCTCGCGGCGACGACCAATGCAGCGGCGATCACCCCATTGCTGAGTTCGGCATCGGGTAAACCGGGCGGGGCGCCTGGCGAAGTCCTCGTCAAATACAGCGCGCCGACCGCCGCAGGCACAACCCCCACGGACACCGGCGCCCAAGACTGGCAAGCCCAACTGCACGGCCTCAAGGACGAGCTCAAGCGCCGAGTACACGGCGCCAGCGCCTTGCCGCCCGTAGGCAGCGTGCCGCGCGAATTCCTGCAGCTGGCACCGAACGTTCAACACGCGCTGGCCATCGACGCCAGCAAATCCCGCCTTTATCTGTTCACCAATGAAGGCGGCAAACTGCGCTTGACGGCCGATTACTACATCTCCGTCGGCAAACTGGGAATGGGCAAAAAGCTGGAGGGCGACCAACGCACCCCGGAAGGCGTCTATTTCATCGGCCGCCAAATCCCGGGCGTCAAACTGCCAGACTTCTACGGCAAGGGCGCACTCACGGTCAATTACCCGAACGACTGGGATAGATCCGTGGGTCGCTCAGGCGACGGCATCTGGCTGCACGGCTCCCCACCAGACCAATTCGCACGCCTACCGGAAGCGAGCGACGGCTGCGTGGTATTGGCCAACCCCGACCTCATCTCCCTGATGAAAACGGTCGACCGCCAAACCCCGGTCCTGATCCGCGACAAGATGCAATGGGTGCCCCAATCAGAGCAGGCCAAGTCCCAGACCGCAGACACCTTCGCCAAGGCGATGAACACATGGCAGCAGGCTTGGCGAAGCGCCGATCAAACCACGCTGACCAAGCTGTACGCACCAGAACCCATCATCGAAAACACGGCCAAACCGCGTTTGGGCGAATATTTTCAATTCCCCGACACTGCACTGCAGGACGTCTCCATCTACACCTGGAAAGACCCGAAGGGCGAGATCCGGATCGTCGATCTGCAGGTCGGCGGCAAGCGCATCAGCAAGCCGCTACCGGTGAGGCAGTATTGGCGCAGGGCAGGCGATCGCTGGGAGATTTTCTCGGAAGAGATTCGCGGGTAGTGACAATTTCCGCAAGCAAGTCAGGGCCGAGCGCCTGGTTCAACGGCAGTTCGGACTTTTGATTTTCGAGCAGCGGAAGTTATGGGCCAGGGAGCCCTACTGGTAGATGTCGGCACAATTTGTCCGTTGGTGGCCACGCATAGTGGCGCAAGCGTGCGCAACGGAGCGCATTGCGATGGA
>CALMCS010000893.1 GCA_937862875.1 uncultured Comamonadaceae bacterium | reverse complement strand
CAGACAGGCGCGGCGGCCTTTCATGGCCTTGAGAATCGCGTCGCCCAACTCCGCCGTGCCAAAGGTTTCGTACTTGGCGCAGGGAATGTTGTTGCCGCCAGCGGCCGCAATCACGTAGTGGATCGCGGGAATGTCGTGACCCAGAATGCTCACCGCCGTGGCGTTGGTCGAGTGCGTGTGGACCACCGCGTTCAGTTCCTTGCGCTCGGCCAGAATGTCACGGTGAAAGCGCCATTCGCTCGATGGCAGCACATCGCCCTCGAAGGTGCCGTCCCAGTTCATGAAGACGATGTGCTCGGGCTTCATGCCCGCATAGGCCAACCCGGTCGGGGACACGTAGAAGCCGTTCTCGCCGCGCACGCTGACGTTGCCGGAGGTGCCCTTGTTGATGCCCAGGCGCGCCATGCTCTGGAGCGCCTCGACAATGCTGGTACGGATGGAAAGATCGTTGTTGTTCATGGCATTCATGGAGTGGTCCTTGTCTCGCTCGTGCTCACTTGGCTGGGTAAAGAGGCGGCTGACCATCCAGAATGCGCGCGATGTCTTCGGCGATCATGTTGGCAGCCTTGGTGATACTGAAAATCGACGCGCCCGCGATGTGCGGCGACAGCGTGACGTTGGGAAGTTGCAACAGCGGCGCGTTGGCCGGCGGTGGCTCGGGATCGAAGGTATCGAGCGCCGCACCGCGCAATTGGCCGGACACCAGCGCGTCATACAGCGCGTCATAGTCCAGCACCTGGCCGCGCGTGGTGTTGACGATGTAGGAGCCGCGCTTCATTTTGGCGATCTGCTCGGCACCAATCATCTTCTTGGTCTCCGGCTTGACCTTGGGGTGCAGCGTGACCACATCGGACTGGGTCAGCAGCTCGTCCAGCGTGACCATGCTGATGCCCAGCTTCTGCTGTTCGTCGGCACTCAGTTGCTTGTACGGATCAGCCACCAGGATGCGGCAGCCAAACGGTGCCAACAAGCGCGCCACGCGTGCGCCAATGTCGCCGAAACCGATGATGCCCACCGTCAGCTCGCACAGCTCGGGACCGGCATGATCGAAGTGGTAGAAGTCGCGCCGAAAGCTCCCATCCTTCACCGACATGTGGCCGCGCACCATGTTGCGGGTTTCGGCCAGCAGCGAGCCCACCGTGAACTCCGCCACCGCCGACGCATTGCGGCCCGGCGTGTTGATCACCGGAATGCCGCGTTGCTTCGCCGCCGCCACCTCGATATTGACCGGGCCACCACGCGACACGGCGACGATGCGCAGGTCGGGGGCCTTCTCGAAGGTTTCGTCGATGACCGGTGCCAGGTGCACGATCAGCACTTCCCGGTCGGATGCGAATTCGTAGTAGTCCTCCGGTCGACCGAGGAACTCGATCACCGGCAGTACTGGATCCTTCTTGGTGGATACCAGCTTCAAGGGCCAGTCGAGATACATGCTGCGGATGTCGAACTCGCGGTCCGGCATGCGCTCACGCAGCGCTTTTTCAAAGAACGACGGTTGCATGAAACCGTCACCGATGATTCCAACCCGTAGCGGTTGGCCTGTTGGTTTGGCGGACAAGATGGGCACTCCTCGGACGTGTGTAGGTAGGTAATGAATGGCTATGCAGGGGTCGTACCGACGTGCGCATCCCGCACCCGCGCTCCCATGGCGCGGATACTCGATGCGGCGGTCAGAAAAGGAAGCGCGTCAGTGGCGCATGGATTGAAGGCTCATTTCGCCAACAGCGCGTTCAGGCGCTCCTGCAAGAACTCTTCATTGGTGCGGCCGTCCTTGGCAGGACCGCCCCAGTAGTCGGCACTCCAGCGCACGGACACCTTCATGTTGTCCGGGTTGTTGGCCCAGTTCTTCTTGAACTTGGCATTGCCCGCTTCGTACACCAGCGGCGATGGAACCGGCACCGGATAGGCCTCGGCCAAGCGCGCGGCGTTGTTGGCATCCAGACGCCAGGACAGCAACTGCAGCGCGGCATCCGGGTTCGGGTTGTTCTTCGGGATCGAGAAGAAGTCGTAGTACGTGAAGCCCTGGTTCCAGGTGAGATTCATGCCCGAATCGGGTTCGTTCAGCATCAGGTCGCTGATCCGGCCCACATAGGCCATGCACATGTCGGCCTCGCCGTCGAGCAGCAACTGCGGAGCCTGTGCCGAGGTCTGCCACCACTTGGTGACGTGGGGTTTGATCTCGGCGATTTTCTTCAGCGCACGATCGGCGTCGATCGGGTACAGCTTGTCGATCGGCACGCCATCGGCCATCAGCGCCGCTTCGTAGACAAAGCGGGACCAGCCGGGAAGGCAGCGCTTGCCGGGAAATTTCTTCACATCCCAGAAATCCGCCCAGCTCTGCGGTTTGGCGGCGGGGTACTTCTTGTCGTTCCACGCCATCACCACACCAATGACCTGCAGCGCCACGCCGTTGTCGCGCACCGCGTCCGGGCTCATCGATTCCACGGTTTTCTGAGCGGATGGCGACAGCTTCTTGTAGTCGATCTTGGAGAGGCAGCAGTCACCCAGTTGCTTGGTCTCCTGGTCGAAGATGAAGACCAGGTCCCACTCGGTCTTGCCCGCCGCGACCTGCGCCTTGATGCGTGGGCCGCTGCGCGCCTCCTGCACGGTTTTCACGGTGATGCCCGTGGCCTTGGTGAAGGGGTCGTACATCAGCCGCCGCAGCGCATCGCCGTAGCCGCCGCCCGGGTCCTGCATGACGACTTCCTTCTTCTGCGCAAACGCCGAAGGCGCTGCACCCAAAGTCAGCGCCACGCAGGCGGCTGTCACGCCATAGCGCAGGCTCTTGTGGAATCGTGTGGTGATGTTCATTGTTGTCGTCTCCTTCTTGTAGTGGTTCCGTGATCTGTGCTCCGCGCACACCCTGAAAACCGTGGAAAGAATGCCGTTACTTGAAGTCCGTGGACGAGCGCTGCCAGAGGTTGACGCCGCCGTCGATCGCAAATTGGTCGATATCCGCCAGATCCTGCGCCGACAGGGGCGCACCCTGCATCGCGGCGACGTTGTCCGCAATCTGCTCGGGGCGGCTCGCACCAATCAAGACCGAGCTCACCCGCGCATCGCGCAGCGCCCAGCTCAGGGCCAGTTGCGCCAGGCTTTGGCCACGGCGCTTGGCAATCTCGTTGAGCGCGCGCACATGCTCGATGTTGGCGTCGGACAAATGCTCCGCCTTCAACGATCCGCCGCCCGGGCGATTGACCCGCGCGTCCTCCGGAATGCCCTTGAGGTACTTGTCCGTCAGCAGGCCCTGCGCCAGCGGCGTGAAGGCGATCACGCCGGCACCCAGCTCATCGGTGGTGCCCAGCAGATCCTTCTCGATCCAGCGGTTGAGCATGTTGTAGGCCGGCTGGTGAATGGTGAGCGGCACCTTCCACTCGCGCAGCAGCGCCGCCATCTCACGCGTTTTCTCCGGCGAGTACGACGACACGCCCACATACAGTGCCTTGCCCTGCTGCACCGCGCTGGCCAGGGCCGAGGCGGTTTCTTCGAGCGGCGTGTTGGGATCGAAACGGTGGGAATAGAAAATGTCTACATAGTCGAGCCCCATGCGCTCGAGGCTCTGGTCCAGACTGGCCAGCACATGCTTGCGCGAACCGCCACCGGTTCCATACGGTCCGGGCCACATGTCCCAGCCCGCCTTGGTGGAAATGATCAACTGGTCGCGATACGGTTTGAAATCCTCGCGCATCAAGCGACCGAAGTTGGTTTCCGCGCTGCCGTAAGGCGGGCCATAGTTGTTGGCCAGATCGAAGTGGTTGATGCCCAGATCGAAGGCGGTGCGAAGCATCTGGCGCTGGGTGGCGATCGGCGTGGTGTCGCCAAAGTTGTGCCACAGACCAAAGGAAATGGCGGGCAGTACCAGGCCGCTCTTGCCCACGCGTCGATAAGGCAGCGCGTCGTAACGCTTCGGGTCAGCTAGATAGTTCATGAAAAATCACTTGCAGAGTTCAAAAGGTATCGTGGGGGGCAGTGCACGCATCGGGTTGCCCCTGATGCGTGCGGCAGTCCGGCTGGCGGCTTGCTTGTTTGCGGTTTACTTCGCGAGCAAGGTGTTGAGCTTTTCCTGCAAATACTCTTCATTGGTTCGGCCATCCGGAGCGGGTGAACCCCAGTACGTGGCATTCCACTGCACGGCCACTTTTTCGTTCTCGGGATTGGTGGACCAATGCGCGCGGATCTTCGGGTCGCCCGCTTCGTACACCAGAGGCGACGGCAGTGGCACGCCGTAGAAGTTGGCAAAGCGCGCCGCATTCTGGGGCGTCAGGCGGTACGACAGCAGCTTCAGCGTGGCTTCCGGATTCGGCGAGTTCTTCGGAATCGAGAGGTAGTTGTAGTACGTGAAGCCCTGGTTCCAGGTCATCGCCAGGCCGGCGTCCGGCTCATTCAGAATCAGATCGTTGATGCGCGCCGCGTAGGCCATGCACATGGTCGCCTCGCCATCCAGCAGCAACTGCGGCGGCTGGGCGGTGGTGAGCCACCATTTGGTGACGTGCGGCTTGATCTCGGCGATTTTCTTGAGCGCGCGGTCCACATCGATCGGATAGAGCTTGTCCTTGGGCACGCCATCGGCCATCAGCGCGGCCTCGAACACAAAGCGCGGGAAAGTCGGCAGGCAGCGCTTGCCGGGGAATTTCTTCACGTCCCAGAAATCGGCCCAGTTCTTGGGGCGCTCGGCCTCGGTCTTGTATTTCTTGGTGCTGTAGGCCATCGCCACGCCAATCACCTCCACGGCGATGCCGGTGGGCGTCACGGCCTCCTTGGGCATCGATGCCACGGTCTTTTGCGCCTCGGGTGACAGCTTCTTGTAGTCGATCGGCGTCAGGCAGCAATCGGCGAGCTGGCGGGTTTCCTGCTCGTAGATATAGGCCATGTCCCATTCGGTGCGCCCTGCCTCCACCTGCTTCTTGATGCGCGGGCCGCTGCGGCCTTCCATGACCGGGCTGACCTTGATGCCACTTTCCTTGGTGAACGGATCGTAGATGTACTTGCGCAGCGCGTCCCCGTATGCGCCGCCCGGGTCCTGCATGACCACCTGCTTGTTGTTCTGGGCCGCCGCGGGCAGACTCGCCACCGCACAGGCCGCCGCGATGATGCCGGCGGACAGCTGCAGCCGGCGGCGGGTACTCGATCGTGGACTGCTTTGTAGATTGATTTGTGGATCACGCATGGTTGTCTCCTCTTTGAAATTCATCTCGAAATTCAGGTGCGCCTCTCAAGCCCGACTGCGGGCCAGAGATTTGCGAGCGAAGGTGACGCCCACGATCACCAGAATCACTTCCAGCGTGGACACCACAGCAAGTACCGGGTTGAGCTGGTAGTTGATGTCCGCCCAGAGGCGCAGCGGCAGCATCGACATGGTCGAGCCCGCCAGGAACATCGACAGCACCAGTTCATCGAACGAATGCAGGAACGCAAAGAACGTGGCCGCGGCAAGCCCGGGCGCAATGCCCGGCAGGGTCACGTGGTAGAAGACCCGCAGCGGCGAGGCACCGTGCACGGCAGCCGCAAGTTCCAGACGGCGATCGACCGACTGCAGGGCCGCAGCCACCAGCACCACCACCAACGGAATCGCACCGATCGCATGGGCCATGGCCACCCCGGGCACCGTGCCGATCATGTTCATGCGCAGCACATAGCTGTACAGCGACAGGCCGAGCACCACCGGCGGCACGATCAGTGGGCTGACCAGGGCAGTCATCACCAGTGTCTTGCCGCGAAAGTCCGAACGCACCACCGCCATGGCCGCCATCGCACCGATGACCACCGCAATCACCGCCGACACTGCGGCGACGGTGACCGAGGTGCCGAACGCCGTCATCCAGTTGGCGTCGTGGATGAATTGCTGGTACCAGCGGAAGGAATAGCCGGGAGGAGGAAACGTCAGGTAGCTGGCGCTGCTGAAGGACAGCACGACCACCACGGCCAGCGGCGCAATCAGCAGCAGCACCACCAGCCCGCCAACCAAATACACAAACGCCGTTCCCACCCACTCCGGCAGCGCACCCAGAAAGCGCAGCAGCGGCCAGCCGATGGCGTCCGCGAACGTCTGCCCCCAGCTGCGCACCGTACTGTCGCTCTGCGCATGGTGGGCCACGGAGCGCTCACTCTTTTCGCCGCCCCAGATGAACTCGAGGCCCAGAAAACGCATGGCAAAGCCCACCACCAGCAGCGTGATCACCAGCAGCACCACGGCCAGTGCCTGCAGAAAGCCTTCGCTGCCCAGAAAGTCGGCCTGCTGCGTGATGTGCATCGCAAACATCTGATCGCCCGGGCCGCCCAGCAGCGTCGGCGTGATGAAAAAGCCCAGCCCCGCCACGAACACCAGCAGACAGCCCGCACCGACCGAAGGCAGCGAGAGCGGAAAGAACACCCGCCAGAACACCGCGATCGCACCCGCACCGGACGAGCGCCCCGCACGCAGCACCGCAGGGTCGATGCGCGAGAACCCGCTATAGATGGTGAGCACCATGAGCGGCATGAGCACCGCCGTCATTCCCAGCAAGACCGTGCCGCGGTTGAACAGCAGGTCGAGCGGCTCGTCGATCACGCCCAGCATCTTGAGGAACTTGTTGATCGGCCCATTGCGCCCGAGCAGCACCATCCAGGCGTAGGTGCGAATCAGCACCGCCACGAAGTACGGAAGAATGATGGCCGCCGTCAGCATGGCCTTCACCAGGCCCGAGCTGCGATGAATCAGCAGCGCCGTGGGGTATCCAAAGACCGCGCACAGCACCATCACGCTGAGCGCAATGCCCAACGTGCGCACCAATGAGTCCCAATACAGGGACACCGCAAACACGCGCTCGAAATTGCCGAATACGCTGGGACCCGTAAAGCTCAACCGGAACAGATCGAGCAGCGGCAGCACGTAGACAAAGGCCAGAAACAGCACGGCCGGCAGCAGCAGCCAGCGCACATCGGCGCGCAACCAGGACTTCCTGGCCTCGACGGGTGGGGGAAAGGTGGCGGTGGTATTCATTCGAGTACCCAGCAATCCACGGCGTCCCACTGCACGCCGATTTCGTCACCGATATTGGGCTTGGCGAACTTGGCGCAGTCCATCGAGCGCGATTGCAGGATGGAGCCGTTCTGCAGGCGCACATCCACACGCAGCAACTCACCCAGAAAAACGGCGTCGACCACCGTCGCCCGGACTGCACCGGGGGCACTCACGGGCACCAGCCGCACCCGTTCCGGGCGCACCAGCACGATCGCAGGACCAGGGTTCACGGTGCGCGATTTGAGCGACACCGGGAACTGGTAACCGCCCCCCATCTCCACCATGGCCGCGTCGCCGTTCACCGAGAGTACGTTGACATCCAGAAGATTCGATTCGCCCACAAAGCCCGCCACAAACCGATTGGCGGGCTCGCGGTACAGCTGCGACGGCGTGCCGAGCTGCACAATGCGGCCGCCATCCAGCACGGCAATGCGGTCGGACAGCGCCAGAGCTTCGGCCTGATCGTGCGTCACAAAGATCACGGTCATGCCGAGCGCGCGGTGCAGCTCGCGAATCTCCACCAGGGTCGATTCGCGCAGCCTGCGATCAAGCGCGCTGAGCGGCTCGTCCATCAACACCACCTTGGGCCGGGTGACGATGGCACGGCCAATCGCCACGCGCTGCTGCTGACCGCCACTGAGTTGGGTAGGGAGTTTCTGCGCATGCTCGTTCAACCGCAGAATCTCCAGCACCTCCTTGACGCGCGACTCCGAGCTCTTGCGGTCCACGCCCGCCATGCGCAGGGGGAACGCCACGTTCTGGGCCACAGTCATGTGCGGAAACAGCGCGTAGTTCTGAAACACCATGCCGAAGCCGCGCTTGTGGGTCGGCACACCCTGCACGGGCTTGCCATCCACACAGATCTGACCGCCGTCCACTTGTTGGTAGCCCGCGATCATCGCGAGCAAGGTGGTTTTACCGCTGCCGCTGGGGCCCAGCAAAGTGAGGAATTCGCCTGGTTCGATGGACAGGCTCAACTTGTCGAGCACCACCACCTTGCCGAACTGTCGGGTGACAGCCTGCACATCAATGCGACTGCCGATCCGGGTAGTGGCATTCGCCTTGGAGAGAGCCGCAGGCGCGGCTCCGCTCTGGATTGCTCCGATCATCTTGTCTCCTAATCGTTGTAGTCATGGGGATCTCTTGTGTATCCCTCGCAATCCGCTGCCTCGTTTCACCCTGAAAAGTGACTCGTTTGAAGCAACTGAAACCCATGATAAGCATCAGAACTAATTATGAAAACCTAATAAATTACGAACTCAGCATCGGAAATACCGAACT
>CALMCS010000892.1 GCA_937862875.1 uncultured Comamonadaceae bacterium | reverse complement strand
GTCGGCTCCACGCTGCTGATCCTGATCGCCATTGCCCACCAGTCGGTGCGCGGACATCGCTACCACCAGCGCCTGATGGAAGAACAACTGGAAGCCGAGGAAGCACTGAAAGCACCGCTGAGAATGGAAATCGAACGATTGGCCTCCGACGACGATACCTCCCCCGAATTTGAACCGAAAGGAGCCCGCTGATGGAAGTCGTTCTTGCCATTGCCATTGGCGTATTGACTGGCTCCGGCGTCTGGCTGCTGCTGCGCCCGCGTACCTTTCAGGTCATCATGGGACTGTCGCTGCTCGCCTATGCGGTCAACCTGTTCATGTTCAGCATGGGCCGCATTGGCCTGGCCATCGACAAGGAACCGGTGCTGGCCGCCGGCGTTCCCCAGGATCTGCACCACTACGCCGATCCCATGCCCCAGGCGCTGGTGCTCACCGCCATCGTGATCGGTTTTGCGATGACGGCGTTGTTTCTGGTGGTGTTGCTGGCCCTGCGCGGCATGAGCGGCACCGACCATGTGGACGGTGCTGACGCGCGCAACTCGCAGGAAATGTTATGAGCGGCTTCAGCCTCAATGAGCTGACTGCGGCGCTCATGCCGCATTTGATTCTCGCGCCCATCATGCTGCCGATGTTGACGGCGGCCATCATGCTGCTGCTCGGCGAAGAGCGGCAGCGGCTCAAGCTGGTCATCAATCTGGTGTCGACCTTCATCGGCCTGATCATCGCCATCCAGCTGCTGCGCTGGAGCAAGATGACGGGCGGCTCGGCCACCATGGGCGTCTACCTGCCGGGCAACTGGCCGGCACCCTTCGGCATCGTGCTGGTGCTCGACCGACTCTCCGCCATGATGCTGGTGCTCACCAGCTTTGTCGCGCTGTGCTCGATCATCTTCGCGGCCTCGCGCTGGCACCGCGCCGGGGTGCATTACCACCCCCTGTTCCAGTTGCAACTGATGGGTCTGGCCGGTGCCTTCCTGACCGCCGATCTGTTCAACCTGTTCGTGTTCTTCGAGATCATGCTGGCGGCGTCGTACGGCCTGCTGCTGCATGGCTCGGGGCGCACGCGGGTGCAGGCCGGCCTGCATTACATCGCGGTGAATCTGGCCGCGTCCTCGCTGTTCCTGATCGGTGCGTCGATGCTGTACGGCATCACGGGCACGCTGAACATGGCCGATCTGGCGCAGAGCATTCCGCAGGTGGCGGCCGCCGATCGCGGCTTGCTGCACGCCGCTGCCGCCATTCTGGCCACCGCATTTCTGATCAAGGCGGCCGTCTGGCCGCTCAACTTCTGGCTGGTGCCCGCCTACAGCGCGGCCGCGCCACCGGTGGGTGCGCTGTTCGCCTTGATGACCAAGGTCGGCATCTACACCATCGTGCGTCTGTGGACGCTCATGTTCAGCAGCGAAGCCGGTGCCTCCGCGCACTTCGGCAGCATGTGGCTGATTGGCGGCGGTGTGCTCACCATGGCCTTTGGCGCGATTGGCATGCTGGGCTCGCAACGCTTTGCCAATCTCGCAGGCTTCGCCGCGATTCTGTCGTCCGGCACCCTGCTGGCCGCGGTCGGTTTTGGTCAGAACGAGTTGACCGCCGGTTTGCTGTACTACCTCCCCAGCTCCACGCTGGCAGTGAGTGCCCTGTTCATGCTGGCCGATCTGGTAGAGCGTTGGCGCAACGACGGCTCGAGTTTCACGTCCTACGATCAGGAAGAAACCGCACCCTTTCTCACGCCTGAACTGGTGCCGCAGGCGGGCACCAATTTCGACGAAGACGAGGAAGTGCTGGTCGGTCGCGTGATCCCCGCAGCGGCTGCGTTCCTGGGTGTCGCGTTTCTGATGTGCACGCTGGTGATCGCCGGCCTGCCACCGCTGTCGGGCTTCATCGGCAAGTTCGCCATGCTCACCGCGCTCATGAACCCTTTGGGTCTCGGTTCGTCCGCAGGCATCCAATTGGGCGCTCCCGGCTGGACGCTGGTGATCCTCATGATCGTCACCGGACTGATCGCCCTGATCGCGCTCACCCGCTCGGGCATCCGCGTGTTCTGGGCCAGCCATGCGCGCACTGCGCCTCAACTGCGTCTGGTGGAAGCCCTGCCCGTCGCCTTGCTGCTGTTCGGTTGCATCGTGCTCACCGTGCAGGCCGACAGCGTCATGCGTTACACACAGGCCACTGCCAACATGCTGCATTCGCCCGACACCTATGTGCGTGCCGTGATGTCCGCACGCCCCAAGCCGAGTCCGACTGCCGCTGAAGTGGCCCCGCAAACCAATGACGGGACGATCGGAGGTCAGCAGTGATGAAGAAGATTTTTCCCGCGCCGCTGCTGTCGGTGGCGCTGTTCCTGATCTGGCTGTTACTCAACCAATCGGTCAGCCCCGGCAACATCGTGCTGGCGCTGATTCTGGCGCTGCTGCTGCCCGTGATGTTCCGCGGCCTGCGTCCGCGCTACGTGCGGGTGCGCAATGTGGGCGCGATTCTGCGTCTGAGCTGGGCGGTGATGGTCGACACCACGGCCTCCAACGTCGCGGTGCTGCGTTTTCTCGCGTGGCCTTCGTATCGCCGCGCCGAATCCGGTTTTGTCAAAATCCCGCTCGATCTGCGCGACCCCAACGGGCTGGCCGTGCTCGCCATGATCGTCTGTCTCACCCCCGGCACCTCATGGGCCGAACTGTCGCTGGACCGCTCGGTGCTCATGCTGCATGTGCTCGAGGTGAAGGACGCGCAAGAGGTGATCGATCACGTCAAAGCCAGCTACGAGCGCCCTCTGATGGAGATTTTCGAATGATCAATCCCGTGCTCTCCTACGCGCTGCCGATCGCCATGTTTCTGCTGTCGCTGGCGATGTTCTGCTGCCTGATCCGCATCCTGCGCGGCCCGGCCGCCCAGGACCGGGTGCTGGCGCTCGACTGCATGTATCTCAACGGCATGCTGTTCATGCTGGTGCTGGGCATCTACTACAGCAGTAGCAACTATTTTGAAGCGGCCCTGCTGATTGCGCTGCTCGGCTTTGCCAGCTCCACCGCCATGGCGAAGTTCCTGCTGCGCGGCGAGGTGATCGAATGACCGAGCAAATTCTGCCGCTCTGGCTCGATATTTTCATCTCGGTGGTCGTGGTGCTGGGCGCGCTGATCGCGTGGATCGGCTCGTCCGGGCTGCTGCGCCTCAAGACCTATTTCGAGCGCGTGCACGCACCGTCGATCATCGCCACCATGGCGTGCTGGTGCATCATGCACGCCACCGTCATCTACTTCTCGGTGCAGGAACACAAGCTCGCGGTGCACGCCATCCTGATCGCCATCTTCATCGCCATCACCGTGCCGGTGACCACGATTTTCCTGATGCGCGCGGCGCTCTTCCGCGCGCGCCGTTCGGGTGAAGACGTGCCGCCCAGCCTGAGCGACCATACCGAGACCCGCACCACCAACGTGGACGACGACTGAAAACTCCTTCGCTGCCAACCCGCAGCGAAGGAATCATCTTGTCAGCGCTCTGCCGCGGTTCTAGCGCTCGCCAAATCCACCACCGCCCGGCGTGTGGATCTCAAAGATATCGCCGGCCTGCATCTGCGTCTGCCCGATGTGCTCGAGTTGCTCCACGCGGCCATCGACACGCACCACGCGGTTGATGCCCGGCGCACCGGCCTGGCCGTTGGCCATGCCGAACGAACCGCGCACCCGTCCGTTGGAGAGAATGCCCGCGGTCATCGGTTCCAGAAAACGCATGCGGCGCACGCCACCATTGCCACCGCTCCAGCGCCCCGTCCCGGCCGAATCGGCGCGAATCGCGTAGCTTTCGAGACGCACCGGGAAGCGGAACTCCAGCACCTCCGGATCGGTCATGCGCGAATTGGTCATGTGGGTTTGCACCACGCTGGTTCCCGGGAACCCGTCGACCAACGCACCCGCATCGTCGAACACACCGCCCGCACCGCTGCCGCCCGAAATGGTTTCGTAATACTGGTAGCGATCGTTGCCGAAGGTGAAGTTGTTCATCGTGCACTGGCTGGCGGCCGACACCCCCAGCGCGCCAAGCAGCGCGTTGGTGATGCAGGTCGAGGTCTCCACATTGCCCGCCACCACCGACGCCGGGGCCAGCGGGTTGAGCATGCAGCCCTCGGGGATGTGCACCACCAACGGCTTGAGGCAGCCCGCATTGAGCGGAATATCGTCGTCCACCAACGTGCGGAACACGTAGAGCACCGCCGCCATGCAGACCGCCGTGGGCGCGTTGAAATTGTTGACCTGCTGCGGTGAGGTGCCGGTGAAGTCGATCTCCGCACTGCGCTGTTCCGCGTTGATGCGAATCGCCACTTGAATCTGCGCACCGTTGTCCAGCGGCAGCGTGAACTGGCCGTCGCCCATGCGCGCCGCCAGCCTTGTGATGGCGCGGCGCACGGACTCTTCCGCGTTGTCCTGCACGTGCTGCATGTAGGCCTGCACAACCGGCAGACTGAACTGTTCGACCATGCGGTGCAGCTCCTGCACGCCCTTTTCGTTGGCCGCAATCTGCGCCTTCAGATCGGCCACGTTCTGCTGCGGATTGCGCGCGGGGAACTCGCCGCTTTGCAGCAGCGCAAGCATCTCGGCCTCGCGCAGGGTGCCCGCATCGACGAGCTTGAAGTTGTCGATCTGCACGCCCTCTTCTTCGATGCGCGTGGAGAACGGCGGCATCGATCCGGGCGTGATGCCGCCCACATCCGCGTGGTGCCCACGGCTGCCGACATAGAACGTGGGCTCGGCGCTGTCATCGACGTAGACCGGCGTGATCACGGTGATGTCCGGCAGATGCGTGCCGCCGTGGTACGGGTCGTTGAGCACGAAGACATCGCCGCGCTGCATGCTGTCGCAGTTGCGCGCAATCACCGTCTTGATGCTCTCGCCCATCGATCCCAGATGCACCGGCATGTGCGGCGCGTTGGCGATCAGCTGGCCCTGGCCGTCGAACAGGGCGCAGCTGAAATCGAGCCGCTCCTTGATGTTCACCGAGTACGCGGTGTTCTGCAATTGCAGACCCATCTGCTCGGCGATATTCATGAACAGATTGTTGAAGACCTCGAGCAGCACCGGGTCCACCGCCGTACCGGCCGCCATGCGCTGCGGACGCGGCACATGGCGCGAGAGCAGCAGATGGTCGA
>CALMCS010000891.1 GCA_937862875.1 uncultured Comamonadaceae bacterium | reverse complement strand
GTCTTGCCTTCCTTGCTCACGTTCTGGATGATCACGTCGACATCGATGTTGGCGTCGGCCACTTCGCCGAGGATCTGATAGGCGATGCCGGGGGTGTCAGGCACGCCCAGAACCGAGATCTTGGCTTCGTCGCGAGTGAAAGCGATGCCGGATACGACAGCTTTTTCCATTTTTTCGTCTTCCTCAAAAGTGATCAGCGTGCCGGAGACGGCTTCTTCATTGACGTCGATGTCCACGGGCGTGAAGCTGGAGAGCACGCGCAGTGGCACCTTGTATTTACCTGCGAATTCGACCGAGCGGATTTGCAGCACTTTGCTGCCAAGGCTGGCCATTTCGAGCATTTCTTCGAAGCTCAGCGTCGTGAGACGGCGTGCTTCGGGGACCACGCGTGGATCGGTGGTGTACACGCCATCCACGTCGGTATAGATCAGGCATTCGGAGGCCTTCATCGCTGCGGCAATCGCCACGGCCGATGTGTCCGAACCACCGCGACCGAGCGTGGTGATGTTGCCGTCAGGATCGATGCCCTGGAAGCCGGTGACGATCACGACCTTGCCTGCGTCCAATTCGGCGCGCACACGTTTGTCGTCGATGGACTCGATGCGGGCTTTGGTGAACGAGCTGTCGGTGCGCACGGGGACTTGCCAGCCAGCAAAGCTGACCGACGGCATGCCTTCGGACTGCAGCGCAATGGCCAGCAGTGCCGACGATGCCTGTTCGCCCGTAGCGGCCAACATGTCGAGCTCACGATGATAGGCCGTGGTGCCGCGTGAAGGAGCCAGCTCTTTGGCCAGACCCAGCAGGCGGTTGGTTTCACCACTCATGGCGCTCAGCACCACCACCATCTGGTGGCCGGCCCGAGCCCATTTGGCCACGCGCTTTGCGACGTTGCGAATGCGCTCAGCCGAGCCCATCGATGTGCCGCCGTATTTATGAACGATCAGTGCCATGGAATTTTCAGGGTGACGAAACTTTTTTCAATCACGGCGCAGGAAATGACTGGAAGCTGTTTTGGCGCGCCGCCGTTTCGTACAAAAGTGGAATCCAAAACTCGTCAATTGTACCAATCGAGAGAGCCACCGTTTCTCTCGATGAATCCGCGCCCTGCCTTGAGGTGAATTCGGTGGCCTCGCGTGGTGCATGCGGCGAGCTGATCGAGCAGCTCTCCAAGCTGTGCTGCGCTGGGCGTGGTGCGGTGCGAAAGCCGCAGCCAGAAGCGCAAAACGTTGGCCTGGCGGGCCCGGCTCAGGGCGCGCAGAGCGGCGATGGAGGGCGGCGTGCCGACCGTCGCCAGATCCATCTGGGCCAGCTCTTCGAGCAGTTCGGTGGCCTGCGCCGCGTTCTCTGCACTGCGGGCAAAGGTCGCGTGAAATTGCGGAAAGGTTTCTTCAAGCGCCGGCAGAACATGTTTGCGAATGCGGTTGCGCGTGTAGCGCTCGTCGGCATTGGTGGGGTCTTCGACCCACGCCGCGCCCTGCTCTTTCAGCCAGCCGCGGATGTCTGCGCTCGTCACCTGAAGCAAGGGCCGGTGCCACGCAACGCCCGCTCGCTCCCATTGCTTGGGCATGGCGGCGATTCCGGCAACGCCTGCGCCGCGCGAGAGTGCCAGCACGATGGTTTCGACCTGGTCGTCGGCATGCTGGGCCAGTGCGACGCTGGCGACCGGCTTGGCTTGTTGGTGATCTTCCTGCGCGGCCTGTTCTAGCAGGCTCTCCAGCGCCGTATAACGCGCCTGGCGTGCCGCATCTTCGGGGCTTTGGCCGCCGGCCGCGCGGGCATCGACGTGGCTGACCAACAACGGCACGTTGAGTTCGGCACACAACTGGCGGCAATGCGCCTCGAATCCGTCTGCCGCCGCCTGCAATCCGTGGTGTACGTGAAAGGCCAGCACCTGGCCGGGCCAGCGTTTGGCACATGCGATCAGCAATGCCGTCGAGTCCGCTCCGCCACTCAAGCCGATTGCCAATGGCAACTGGGGTTTGAATGACTGGATGGCAGCGTCGAATGAAAGTGGCATTGCGCAGTGGGTTGTGAGGATGTGGCCTGACCGCCCCGATTGTCGCTGCGCGCACCACGCGAACGCAATGCAAACGCAAACGGCCCCGAAGGGCCGCATGGGTCAGTTGGCACACACCACCTGTTGATCAGGCGATGTCGGCCTTGGTGTCGGTGAAACGACCGTAGCTTTGCACGCGATCGTAGCGGCGATCCACCAATTCCTTGGTCTTCAGATCGGCCACCTGGCGATAGGCATCGCCGAGTGCACGCTTGAGGAACGAGGCCATTTGCTTGTGGTCGCGGTGTGCGCCGCCCACGGGCTCGTTGACGATCTTGTCGATCAGGCCGAGCGCCTTCAGGCGGTGCGCCGTGATACCCATCGCGTCGGCCGCTTCCTGCGCCTTGTCGCTGGTCTTCCAGAGGATCGATGCGCAGCCTTCGGGGCTGATCACGGAGTAGACCGAGTATTGCAGCATGATGACCTGGTCGGCCACCGCAATCGCCAGCGCGCCGCCGGAGCCGCCTTCACCGATCACCGTGGTGATGATGGGCACTTCCAACTGGGCCATCTCGAAGATGTTGCGGCCGATCGCTTCGGACTGGCTGCGCTCTTCGGCGTCGATGCCGGGATAGGCACCGGGCGTGTCCACAAAGGTGAACACCGGCAGCTTGAACTTCTCGGCGGTCTTCATCAGGCGCAAGGCCTTGCGATAACCCTCGGGACGGCTCATGCCGAAATTGCGGGCTGCGCGCTCCTTGGTGTCGCGACCCTTTTGCTGGCCCAGGACCATGCAGGGATGGCCATTGAAGCGTGCCAGACCGCCCACGATCGACAGATCGTCGGCAAAGTGACGGTCGCCATGCAGCTCGACGAAATCGGTGAAGATTTCGCGCACATAGTCCATCGTGTAGGGACGCTCTGGGTGACGTGCGATCTTGGTGATCTGCCAGGGCGACAGTTCGCTGTAGATGTCTTTGGTGAGCTGGTGGCTCTTCTTGCTGAGCTGATCGATCTCTT
>CALMCS010000890.1 GCA_937862875.1 uncultured Comamonadaceae bacterium | reverse complement strand
TTACGGCGTGAGCGGATCGCAGCGCGTGATGCACACCATCAACCCGCGCCTGCATCCCGAACAGATCGCCTGGATCATCAACGACGCGGAAGACTCCGTGGTCGCGTTCGACACCACGTTTCTGCCCATCATTCAGGCGGTGCACAGCAAGTGCCCCACGGTCAAGCGCTGGGTCGCCCTGTGCGACGCCATCAAGCTGCCCGCAGACAGCGGCATTCCCGGATTGGTCAGCTACGAAAGCTGGATTGCCTCGGCCTCCGACCAATACGACTGGCCCGAGTTCGACGAAAACACCGCCTCCAGTCTCTGCTACACCAGCGGCACGACCGGCAACCCCAAGGGCGCGCTCTACAGCCATCGCTCGAATTGCCTGCACGCCTATGCGGCGGCCTTGCCGGATGTGATGAACATCTCGGCACGCGACGCGGTGCTGCCGGTGGTCCCGATGTTCCATGTGAACGCCTGGGGCACGCCGTACACGGTCGCTCTGGTCGGAGCGAAGGTCGTATTCCCGGGCCCGGCGCTGGATGGCAAATCGATCTATGAACTGATCGAGGCCGAAGGCGTGACCCTGGCGGCCGGCGTGCCGACCGTCTGGCAGATGCTGCTCAACCACGTGAAGAGCAACGGCCTGACATTCCACTCGCTCAAGCGCACCATCATCGGCGGATCGGCGTGCCCGCCCGCCATGATCGACGCGTTCCAGGACGACTACGGCGTCACCGTTCTGCACGCCTGGGGCATGACCGAGATGAGCCCACTGGGATCGCTCAGCACGCTCAAGAACAAGCATCTGTCGCTGCCCAAGCAGGAGCAGATGCAATTGCTGCAAAAGCAGGGTCGGGCATTCTGCGGCGTCGATCTGAAGATTGTCGGCGCCGACGGCCACGAGCTGCCATGGGACGGCAAGACCTACGGCGACCTGATGGCGCGTGGGCATTGGGTGATCCAAAGCTACTACAAGGGCTCCAACCCGCTGGTGAAGGACACGCAAGGCCGCGGCTGGTTCCCGACGGGCGACGTCGCCACGATCGATCCCGATGGCTACATGCAGATCACCGACCGCACCAAGGACGTGATCAAATCCGGCGGCGAATGGATCAGCTCCATCGACATCGAAAATATCGCCATGGCCCATCCTGCCGTGGCAATGGCGGCCTGCATCGGCATGCCACACCCCAAGTGGGACGAGCGCCCAATCGTTGCGGTCGCCAAGAAGGCCGGAGCCGAAGTCACGCGCGAAGAGCTGCTCCAGTTCTACGAAGGACGCACCGCCAAATGGCAGATTCCGGACGACGTCGTTTTTGTGGATGCGATTCCGCTGGGCGCGACCGGCAAGATGCTCAAAACGAAATTGCGTGAAGAACTCAAGGATTACAAGCTGCCTGGGCTTTGAATTGGTTCATCACGGGATCTCGGGATTCCGCCTCTGGTTTTCAAACGCGATCAACGGAGTGAGCGGAGTCCAGGGACTGGGCCCCGAATGACGAGATAGGGTCCTAGGCTAGGCGTCGAGGCCGCACACAGTACTCCGG
>CALMCS010000889.1 GCA_937862875.1 uncultured Comamonadaceae bacterium | reverse complement strand
CGATTCCTTCCTCGACTCCATACGGGCCGTCCTGTCGTTGTTCGTCGGCATGGGATTGATTGTTCGTGTAGAGCGCCTGGCACGTGGAACGCGGCCCACTGGTATTCGACGCGGTGGCTCATGGCGTGGCCTCCTCGAACAGGTTGGCCTGCCAGTCGAAGACAGGCAGGCGGTGCGGGGGCTGGGCCACGCGCCCGAGCGTCACGCGGATCCCGGCCTGCGTGTCCCCGGTCTGGGCCAGCAGCGATTCAACGTAGAACGCATGGCGCGCGGCCTCGGGCTCGCGCAGGTCGAGCGAGAGCCCGAAGCGTGTCTCGCCGGCTTCAGCCGTGATGTGGATCAGCCGCGTTCCATAGAAGGCCTCCAGATGCTCGAAGGTCTCGAATGGAGCATTCGGCCAGGGGCAGCGCATGCCGCGCACCCTGTCGAGGGTTGCGCACAGCGTGACGCGAAGGCACAGGCCATGCCGCTCGGCCAGCTGCGCTGGCGTCAGGGGGCTTTTGAGGGCCTCGCGCCACAGCCGGAGGTAGTCTTCGGGGCTGACCTCCCCGTACCAGAGCTTCAGATTGCCATCAACCGTGCGCGTGGCCCGGTCCTGGCAGAGGAAGCCGATCAGCCTCCGGCTGGTGAAGCTGGGCAGCGCACCGTGCGGATCCCGCAGGATCCGGGGCCGTCCCGCCCCGTCGTCGTTCGTATCTTCCCAGGTGATCGGCACGAAAAGCGCCTCGCCGGAGGAGGTCGCATCCGGTGGCAGGGCGACTGCCACGCGGGTGCGTTCAATCTCAGGCCGCCGGTGGGCTGCCTGGAGCATCTCTGCTTGCATGTGAATTCTCCTGTCAAAGGGAGGGCGGGGGTTGGGCCTGAAGACCCAGGCGACTCGCCCACTGCTTGGCCACCGCAGGGGTGGCGGGAAATGAAGAAGCCGCCGACGTGCAGCCATGGTGGGCTGGCCGACGGCGAAGGGGGACTGGGATCGCTCGGAATCCCGTTGTCAGCCGGGTTGTCGCTCAGATGGCGGCGAATCCCGTAGAGGCAGGTAACGACTGCTACGCCCAGCCGGAGCGGGGAAGTCTTCCGCAAGGGAAGCGAGGGAGTCCCCAGTGTGAGCGCAGCCGCGGCGCAGCAGTTGGCGTTTCCGAAGGAGTGCCGCGCAAGCGCCCCGGTCTGCGGGGGATTTCTGGTGGTATCGGCATCGGCGTTGGCATTGACCTGGCCGGTCGCTTCAAGCTATCACCGATCGGTAGTGCTCCCTGCCATCGGCTTGTGCGGAAGTATTTTTCCATCGTGTCGGCCATTGGGCATTGTTTTTCTTGGGTTGTCGGCGTATTTATGTAACCATACGCCGAAGTGTTTTTGCTCCAACGGAGTTGATCATCATCATTTTTCGTGGTGATTAAGGGGATTTTTGTAACATGCAGATTGGATTCAAGGCCCTGAAGGCTCAGTACGGCATCGCCTTGGTACAGCCCCTGCGGGTGGAATCGACCATCGGCACCACCCGCTCGGTGCGAGAGTCGCCCGAGCGCATCCTGAACCAGTACCAGGCCGTCTACCGGCCGACGGACAGCTTCGCCGGTCACTTCGAGTTCGGCCTGAAATACGAGGAGATCCACCTCGAGTTCTTCGCGCGGCTGTTCGCAGCCTGTGGGCCGGAGCCGCTGGAGCAGTGGTGCCGGGCTGAGCCCTTCGGGCAGTACGCACGCCGTGCCGGCTTCTTCTACGAGTGGCTCACCGGGCACCGGCTCGATGTGCCGGACCTGACCGCCGGAACCTATGTCGACGCCATCGCCGCAGACGCCTATCTGACGCGCACCGAGGCTGTCCGGGAACGGCGCTGGCGCATCAACAACAACCTGCCGGGCACCCCGGCGTTCTGTCCGCTCGTGCGCCGTACCCCGGCCCTCGGCCAGGCGCTGCAGTTCGATCCCTTCGGGGCGATCGCCGAGCTGGACCGCCAGTTCGGCGAGGACGTGCTTATGCGCGCCGCAGCGTGGCTCACGCTCAAGGAGTCGCGGGCGAGTTTCCTGATCGAGCACGAGGCGGACAAGACCGATCGCATCAAGCGGTTTGCCCACGTCATGGCCGAGCACTGCGGCAAGCTCGAGGAGCCACTGGGCATCGACAGCCTCACCGTGCTGCAGAAGGGTATCCTCGGCGAAACCGCGCTTCGCTTCGGCGTGCGCCAATCGCCGGTCTTCGTGGGTCAGGCCACCATTCGCGACGACATCGTCCACTACATCGGCCCGGACTTCACTTCGCTGGACGGAATGCTGGACGGACTCAAGGCGTTCGAGCAGGCGACGCGCGGACGGGAGGCGCTGGCGCGCGCTGCCGTCATCGCGTTCGGCTTCGTCTACATCCACCCGATGAGCGACGGCAACGGACGCATCCACCGCTTTCTCATCAACGACACGCTGCAGCGCGATCGGGCCATTCCCGCGGGCGTGATCCTTCCCGTGTCGGCCACCATCACCGGCGTGCGGGAGTTCGGCCATGGATACGACCGCGTCCTGGAGGTGTTCTCGCGCCCCTTCATGCGGCGCTACGACGATGCCCACCGCTTCGGGGAGATGCTCACCTACGAAGACAGCGTGCGCTCGAACCTCGTGTTCGACGCCTACGAGGACGCTGGTGCGGCCTGGCGCTACCCAGATCTCACGGAGCACGCGGTCTACACGGCCCAGCTTGTTGCCCACACGATCCGGCACGAGATGGCGGACGAGGCGCGCGTGCTGATCCGGTTCGAGGTCGCGCAGCGCCGCATCAAGGACGTGCTGGAGATGCCCGATTTGGACGCCGTGCGCATGATCCGGTCGATCAAGGAGAACGGATGGCGGGTCTCCGGCAAGCTGACAAGGGAGTACGCAGTGCTCGAAGACAAGGCGCTGGCCCTGCGCGTCGTCGAGGCGGTGCAGTCGGCGTTCGAGGACCGCGAGCCGGTGCCCATCGTCGAGTGAGCGGTTCCGCCGCAGTACAAAGCTCCTTCCGCCGTCCTCCGTTTTCCCAGGAAAGCACATGTTGAAGCGCGTTCGCCGACGTGTTCAGGAAGACGGCCCGACAGCTGAACTCGAAGCCTTCCTAGTTTCGCAAGGCTACATTCAACTCCGCGTCAT
>CALMCS010000888.1 GCA_937862875.1 uncultured Comamonadaceae bacterium | reverse complement strand
GCACCAGTTCGTCCGGCTCCACTATTTCAGGAACCCGCCTTCACCGCCAGCACTGGGCAGTTCACGGTCATCAGGATTTCTTGTGCCATGCTGCCCAGCAGCAGCTTGCCCACTGCCGTGCGGCGGCGCAGGCCGATCACCAGAACGGTGACGTTGAGCTCTTCCACCAGGGCTTCGATTTCCTCGATGGCGCTCTTGCCGCGGACGAATTGCTTGAATTCGGCGTTGATCGGCAGGGCGGCGAGGCGCTCTTCGACGCGCTCGGCCTCGTAGCCGCTGATGAGGGCCGGGTCTTCCTGATGGCCGCCGGGGCCAGCATTCACGACGACCAGTGCTTCATTGCGACGGGTAGCGATTTCGATAGCCTTGTCCAGGGCTGCGCGGCCTTCGGGGCGTGCGACGTAGGCAACCAGAATGGTCATGCAGAGTCTCCAATCTTTATGAGCGGTTCAAGAAAAAAAGTTGTCTTGGATGGATCCCATAGAGCGGCTGACATCTTTTATGTGTCGATGTTTTCCACTTTACGGCCACTCGGCAGCATAGCCGAAGCCTGCACCAAATTGGTGGGTGGTGTTCATTTTTGGGATTTGGCACATCACCGGATTGACGCGAATCAATCCGGGGTGTTGCGTTGTTCGACGCGCGCATGGGCGTCGAACGGAGCCAGAGTGGCCCTGGGTTCTAGACCAGGCGAGCGGCTCCGAGCTCTTTTTTGAGATAGGCGTAGAAGAGCGGGGCTGCCACCAGTCCGGCGGGGCCGAAAACGGCTTCCGCGACGAACATCACGGCCAGCAGCTCCCAGACGCCCATGTGGGTTCGCGTTCCCACGACTTTGGCGTTGATGACGTATTCGGCCTTGTGAATCAGGATCAGGAAGATCAGACAGGCCGCGGCCGCGGTGGGCGAGACGGAGATGCCGACCAGCGTGATCACGGCATTGCACAGCAGGTTGCCGACGATGGGAATCAGGCCGGCGAAGAACGTCAGCATGATGAGCGCTGGCGTGTAGGGCAGTTCCAAGTCCCAGATCGGCAGCACGGCCAGCAGAAAGATGGCGGTGAGCACGGTGTTGAACGAGGCGATCCAGAACTGGGCCGCCACGATCTGGCGGAAGGCGTCGCCGAACAGGAAGATGCGTTTCGTCAGCTGAATCGACAGTGGGCCGCGGGTAGGGCTCAGGTGGCGCACGGCGGCGAGGGAGCCGATCAGCAGGCCGACGTAGGCGTAGAGCAGGCCGGTGAGCCAGATGCGTCCGGCGGTGGCCAGCGTGCCGGCCTTGGTGCCGAGATAGCTGGCGATGGTGCGCTGGATTTCGGCGGTGCCTTCGGGCAGCTGGACCGCGATGTCGATCGGCAGCTTTTCCTTGAGCTCCAGAATGGTGCGCGCCAGATAGCTCAGCAGCTCGGTGTATTGGCGCGGCGCTTCAATGATGTAGCTGCGCGAATGCGAGAGGCCGATGCCGATCAGCAGCATCGGCAGCAGCATCACGATGGCGACGGCCAGGGCGTTGCCGAGGCCGAGCCTGCCGGGTTTGCGCGGAAAGCGCCGCCGCAGCCAAGCCAGATGAAATGCCAGCCAGCGGGTGAGCAAAAAGCCCAGACAGACACTGAGCAGTCCGGGCAATAGTCCATACACCATGACCAGCAGCAGCGCCGCGGCCATGAGGATGTAGCTGGTGATCTCAACGCCGCGGAACGTTCGCACCGCGTGGTGGGGACGAGGTTCCGTGGGTGGGTTGGGCGGTGGCGACGCGGGCTGCATGGATGACCGCGCTGGGGACTTAGGAGACCACCACGGCAGCGCCGGTGCCGCGATCGGCGATGACGCCGATCTGGTACACGGTTTCGCCCAGGCTGCGCAGAGTGGCTGCGGTGGCCTGTGCTTCTTCGGCGGACACCACGACGACCATGCCAATGCCGTTGTTGAAGGTGCGGTTCATCTCGATGTCGTCGATGCCGGCAGTCTTCTGCAGCCATGCGAACAACTCGGTCTGTGGCCAGCTGCCGGCAGTGAGGTGTGCCGCCGTGCCTTCAGGCAGGACGCGTGGGATGTTTTCCAGCAGGCCGCCGCCGGTGATGTGGGCGAGTGCCTTGATGGGGTGCTGTGCCAGCGCGGCCAGCACGTTCTTCACGTACAGGCGCGTCGGTTGCATGATCGCTTCCTTGAACGGCTTGCCGTCCAGGTCGGCAGGGATCGTGCCCTGGGCTTCGGCGCGGTCGATGCACTTGCGCACCAGCGAGAAACCATTGGAGTGCACGCCGGAGGAGATCAGGCCCAGCACCACGTCACCGGGCTTGACGTCCTGACCCGTGAGGATCTTGGACTTCTCGACCGCACCGACCGCGAAACCGGCCAGGTCGTATTCGCCATCGGGGTACATGCCGGGCATTTCAGCGGTTTCGCCGC
>CALMCS010000887.1 GCA_937862875.1 uncultured Comamonadaceae bacterium | reverse complement strand
CACGCTGGGTGGATGCGCGGGTCAGCGACGAGGACGCGCTCGCGCGTTGGACCAGCCCCAAAATTTGAAGCAAAGAGAACCGCACGTGTTGATCGAATCCAGCCAAGCGCAGCATTTCACCGACCACTACCAGGCACTGCTCGGGCATGTCGCTCTGGTCGGCAATCTACTGAAGACCCCCATCGATCCCGATCGCGCCCTGGCGTTGATGACCGAGGCCCGCGACGCGCTGGCGGCGGACAAATCCCTGCTCGACAAGGCCGCGGCCGCGATGGAAAAGGCCGGAACGCCGCTGCCCCAGGACATCTACGACGCCGCAGCCAGCCTGCGCGTGAACCACTGGGTCTATCTGCGCGACACCACGGCCTACAGCGTCTTTCTGGAAACGGGTGCGATCGAGGCGGCCTACGGCGTGAAGGGACTGAACGAGTCCATCCGGGACATCATGGGCGACAGCGGCGCGATCATCAACGCGGGCCTGCTCGAATATGCGGGCTGCATCGTCTGTGACGGCCTCATTGCGCTCGGTGCCTGGCTTGGCCCAAACCATCGATCGAGCTTCAACGAGCAACTGCGCGTGCTGCGCGCCGAGGGAAAATTCTCCCGCGACACGCTGGTACCAATCAGTGCACCGAAAAAGAAGGCCAAGGCGGCACGCCCAGCGTCGAAGTGAGTCGGTTGGTGGGGTGATTGCGGCGTTGCTCCCGGATTTGGGCGTTACTCCTACGTACATCGGTCGAGCCCGGCGCAATACTTGAAGCTGTTGCGCCATGCCCGGCGTCGTGAGGGAGTGCGCCGGGTGCACCCCACAGGCCCTTGATAGGCCTTGATATGCATCAATCTGTCTATGGCGAGAGTTTTTCATATTTCATCTCTTGAAATCTGGGCGATCGCTATCAGATAAATCTCATTGACATCAATCTCGCATTGAAAAAAGAAAACCATGAGACTCGACAAACTAACCACCAAATTCCAAGAAGCCCTGGCCGACGCGCAAACGCTCGCGCTGGGCAATGACAACGCCTATATCGACCCCTTGCACGTGCTCGGCGCCATGCTGCGCCAGCCCGAAGGCCCCAAGTCGCTGCTGCAGCGCGCCGGCGTCAACGTCGCCGCGCTGTCCACAGCGGTGGAAAACGCCATCAAGCAATTGCCCGAAGTGCAGGGGCAGGACCAGGTGCAGGTCGGTCCCGACCTGACCAAGCTGCTGCAGGCGACCGAAAAGGAAGCCATCAAGCGCGGTGACCAGTTCATCGCCGGCGAGCTGTTTCTGCTCGCGCTTTCAGACAGCAAAACCAAGGCGGGTGAACTGGCCAAGCAACATGGCCTGACACGCAAGAGCATCGAATCAGCCATTGAAGCAGTACGCGGAGGACAGACCATGGATAGCGCAGAGGGCGAGAGCCAGCGTGAAGCACTGAAGAAATACACGATGGATCTGACCGATCGTGCGCGCATGGGCAAGCTCGACCCGGTGATCGGGCGCGATGACGAAATCCGCCGCGCGATTCAGGTACTGCAGCGCCGCAGCAAGAACAACCCCGTGTTGATCGGCGAACCCGGCGTGGGCAAGACCGCCATCGTCGAAGGTCTGGCGCAGCGCATTCTGGCCGGCGAAGTGCCGGAGAGCCTGAAAGACAAGCGCGTGCTGTCGCTCGACATGGCCGGCCTGCTGGCCGGTGCCAAGTACCGCGGCGAGTTCGAAGAGCGCCTCAAGGCCGTGCTGAATGACCTGGCCAAGGAAGAAGGCCGCGTGATTCTGTTCATCGACGAAATCCACACCATGGTCGGCGCAGGCAAGGCCGAAGGTGCGATGGACGCGGGCAACATGCTCAAGCCGGCGCTGGCGCGCGGCGAGCTGCATTGCATCGGCGCGACCACGCTCGACGAGTACCGCAAGTACATCGAGAAAGACGCCGCTCTGGAGCGTCGCTTCCAGAAGGTGCTGGTCAACGAGCCCACCGTCGAAGACACGATCGCGATTCTGCGCGGACTGCAGGTGCGCTACGAGGCCCACCACGGCGTGGACATCACCGACCCCGCCATCGTGGCGGCTGCGGAGCTGAGCCATCGCTACATCACCGACCGTTTCCTGCCCGACAAGGCGATCGACCTGATCGACGAGGCCGCGGCCAAGGTGAAGATCGAGATCGACTCCAAGCCCGAGGTGATGGACAAGCTCGAGCGCCGCATGATTCAGCTCAAGATTGAGCGCGAGGCGATGAAGAAGGAGAAGGACGAGGCTTCCCAGAAGCGATTGGCGCTGATCGAGGAAGAGCTGGTTTCTCTGGAGCGCGAGTACGCCGATCTGGACGAAATCTGGAAGGCCGAGAAAGCCAGCGCCCAGGGCTCCGAACAGATCCGCAAGGAGCTGGACACCATCCGCATTCAGATCGAAGACCTGAAGCGCAAGGGCGACTTCAACAAGGTCGCCGAGCTGCAATACGGCAAGCTGCCCGAGCTCGAAAAGCTGCTGAAAGACGCACAGGCGAACGAGGCCAAGGCCGAAGGCGTGGACGGCAAGAAGCACAAGCTGCTGCGCACGCAAGTGGGTGCCGAGGAAATCGCCGAAGTCGTGGCCCGTGCCACCGGCATTCCGGTGTCCAAGATGATGCAGGGCGAGAAAGACAAGCTGCTGCACATGGAAAACAAGCTGCACGAGCGTGTGGTGGGCCAGGAAGAGGCGATTGGCGCGGTGTCGAATGCGATCCGCCGTTCACGTTCCGGACTCTCCGACCCGAACCGTCCGATGGGCAGTTTCCTGTTCCTCGGCCCAACCGGCGTCGGCAAGACCGAGCTGAGCAAGGCGCTCGCGGGCTTCCTGTTCGACAGCGAAGACCATCTGATCCGCATCGACATGAGCGAATTCATGGAGAAGCATTCGGTGGCCCGCCTGATCGGTGCGCCTCCGGGTTACGTGGGTTACGAAGAGGGCGGTTACCTGACCGAGGCCGTGCGCCGCAAACCGTATAGCGTGATCCTGCTGGACGAGGTCGAGAAGGCCCATCCGGACGTGTTCAACGTACTGCTGCAAGTGCTTGACGATGGCCGCCTGACCGATGGTCAAGGCCGCACGGTGGACTTCAAGAACACCGTCATCATCATGACCAGCAACATCGGCTCGCAGCTCATCCAGAGCATGGTGGGTCAGAGCACGGAAGACATCAAGGAAGCCGTGTGGGGCGAGTTGAAGAACAACTTCCGTCCGGAATTCCTGAACCGGATCGACGAGACGGTGGTGTTCCATGCACTCGACTCGAAGAACATCGAATCGATTGCGCGCATTCAGCTCAAACTGCTGGAGCAGCGACTGGCCAAGATGGATCTGCATCTGGAAGTGTCGACCGCTGCGATGGAAGAGCTGGCCAAGGTGGGCTTCGACCCCGTGTATGGTGCTCGCCCGCTCAAGCGTGCGATCCAGCAACGGATCGAGAACCCGCTGTCGAAACTGCTGCTCGAGGGGAAATATCCTCCGAAGAGCGTGATCCCGGTGAGTGTGGATCCGGCGATCAATCCGGGCGTGTTCCAGTTCGGAGATGCAAAAACCGCTTGAAATGCGGGGGAAGGCCCATATCTGTCACACTCCAGTGTGGGCTTTCTTGATTGAAAGGGATTGATTTTGAACGAGTTGTTATCCGGTTTGGCCCGGTTGGTGTTGCGCCTCATAGTGATCGCCTCTGGCCTGGTCGTGTTCTTGTGCGTACTTTCGGCCGCGCTGTTATTGGCGCTGGTGTGGGGCGCGCGAGCGGTGTGGGCACGTCTGACAGGACGTCCTGTCATGCCTTGGGCCATGAAGATGGATCCGCGTGCCGGTTGGAGCACGGTGTACCGCAGTACGGCCCGCTGGTCGGCCGCTTCTGGCGGTGGTGCTGAAGACGGTGCTCAGAGCCGTACAGGCCGTTCGGGCGAAGGCACAGCGTCGCAACCGTCGCTGCGCGGAATGCGTTCGTCTCCCGACGTGACCGACGTGCAACCACGCGAAGTTCGCTAGTCGATTCGAATCGACTCCTTTCTCTGTACATTGCAAAAATGCCGCTGCGTGATTCACGCAGCGGCATTTTTTTGGGCGTGACGCGAGCGACCGGCGCTCGCTCACATGCTCACTCAGCTCAGATGTTTCGTCAGCGCGGCCCAGCCCGCCGCAAACACATGCGTGGAAATGATCTCCACGAACTTGCCTTCGTCTCCAGGTGCCTCATCGAAGTCGGCACCCCATTCCGCAAACGTCTGTCCGGTGGCGGTGACCGCCGTCAATCGCACGAAGGCCAGATAGTTCTTCACCGGAAAGGCCGGCTTCACGAAGCTGTAGGTGAGATGGTGGTTCACATCATCGAGCGAACGCAGTTGCTCGCGGACATGGGCTCCGTCCTGCAGGTGGAACGAGCGGATGCAGCCCACGGAATCGGCGGAGCGACCGTCCTCGATCTCGCTGGTCTTGATGGCGGGGTGCCAGCCCGGCAGTCCGTTGAAATCACGAACGAGGCTCCAGACCTTGTCGATCGGTGCGGGAATGATTGCGCTTGCGTATGCTTTTGCCACGGTGGTCTCCTGGTGCGTTGATGGGTCGAGCCCTTATTGGCCCGTTGTCAGCGTGAGTTGTTTGAACTTCTGGGTCTGTGCCACCAGCGCGGTTTCCACGGGCAGGCGCTCCATGCTCGATGCCCCGTAGAAGCCGTTGCAACCGGGGCAGTTTGCCAGAATGAATTGTGCGTCTTCGGGCTGCGCAATCGGGCCGCCGTGGCAGAGCACCAGCACGTCCGGATTGACCTCGCGGGCGGCGGCGGCGATGGCGTTGATCTCTTGAACGCAATCGGCCAGCGACGTGGACGTGTCCGCGCCAATCGCTCCGCCGGTGGTCAGCCCCATGTGCGCGACGATGATGTCGGCACCTGCGGCGGTCATGGCGCGGGCCTCCTGCGTGTTGAACACGTAGGGCGTGGTCAGCATGTCCTTGGCTCGTGCCAGGCGCACCAGATCTACTTCGAGGGCATAGCCCATGCCGGTCTCTTCGAGGTTGGCGCGGAACTTACCGTCGATCAGGCCGACGGTCGGGAAGTTCTGAATGCCGGCGAATCCCAGCGCTTTCAATTGGTCCAGAAAGGGACCGAACTGGCAGAACGGATCCGTGCCATTCACGCCCGCCAGCACCGGTGTGTGCTTGACCACGGGAAGCACTTCGCGCGCCATTTCCAGCACGATGTCGTTGGCATTGCCGTAGGCGAGCAGGCCCGCGAGCGAGCCACGGCCGGCCATGCGGTAGCGGCCGGAGTTGTAGATGACGATCAGGTCGATGCCGCCGGCTTCTTCGCACTTGGCAGACAGGCCCGTGCCCGCGCCGCCGCCCACGATGGGTTTACCGGCGCGAATCTGGTCGCGGAATTTCGCCAGGATGGCGCTGCGTTCGATGGTCATGGTGTGGTTTTCGCTGGTGTGATGTCGTGGAAGTGGCGGACCGCTTCGGCTGAGAATTCGGGCGAGTTGATGGCGTTCGGTACGCGGACCACGCGGCGAAGTTCGGTCTGCTGCACGGTCGCTTCGATGGTGGCGAAGAGTGCCTCATCGGCCTCGGGATCGTGAAACGGCATGCCCGGCGCATCGAGCACCGACACACCGCCTTCGGGCAACAGAAAGCGCACCGGGCCGACGCTGCGGTTCAGGCGTTCGCCGATCCAGCGGCCCATGGCGATGTTCTCTTCCTTGGTCGTGCGCATGAGGGTGATCTGCGGGTTGTGCACGTACAGATTGCGATCGCGGAACTGCGCGGGCACGCTGTCCTTCGCCCCAAAATTCACCATGTCCAGCGCGCCGCACGAGCCCACATAGGGCAAGGGGGAGTCGGCCAGAAAGCTGAAGCGCTGCTCGGTGGCAGGCAGCACGCCGCCGAAAAGCAGGTCGCAGACCTCGGTGGTGGTGATGTCCAGAACGCCTTGGAAAAAGCCACTGGCGGCGAGCTTTTCCATCGACTGACCGCCGATGCCCGTGGCATGGAACACCATGCATTCGTACTGCTCGGCAAGCTGTTCGGAGATCTGCGTGATGCACGGTGTCGTCACGCCGAACATCGTGAGACCGATGACGGGCTTGTCGTCTGGGGTGTTGTCGCGCGCGCCGCTGGCCATGCCGGCGATGGCGTTGGCCGCATTGGTAAGCACCACGCGCGAGATGCAGATCGG
>CALMCS010000886.1 GCA_937862875.1 uncultured Comamonadaceae bacterium | reverse complement strand
GCGCGAAACTCCTGCGGTGTGGAGCCCACCGGAATCAGCCCCATCTCCAGCAGTCGCTTGGAGATGTCCGGTTGCTTCACGATGGCGGCCAGCTCGACGCCCAACTTGTCCACAATCGCCTGCGGCGTGGCGGCCGGAACGAAGAAGCCAAACCAGCCGTTGGCCTCGAATCCGGGATAGCCCAGCTCGGCCATGGTCTGCACGTCGGGCAGCGCTGGGTGGCGCTGTTGGCCCGTGACGGCGAGGATGTTGATCTTGTCCGATTTGATGTGCGGATACGCGCCGGTGGCGTCGACAAACGCCGATGACAACTGCCCGCCGAGCATCGCGACCATCTCCGGGCCCGAGCCCTGAAACGGGACATGGGTGAGATCGATGCCTGCCTTCATCTTGAATTGTTCGCCATTCAAGTGGGATGAGGTGGCGTTGCCGTAGGAGCCGAAATTCAGCGTTCCCGGATGGGCCTTGGCGTTCGCCACAAACTCCGGCAAGGTCTTGATGCCGGAGCTGCGCGGCACCATCACCAGATCGGCCGACTTTGCGGTTTGCGAGATCGGCGTGAGATCACTGAGTTTGTAGGGCACGCGTTTGTAGAGTGACGGAATCTGCACCAGCGCAGTGATGCCAACCAACACGGTGTAGCCATCGGCCGGGGCTTTGGCAACAATGTCGTTTCCCAGCATGCCGCTCGCGCCGGGCTTGTTGTCGACGATGACGCTCTGCCCCAAACGCTGCCCCAGCTGCGCGCCCACCAGTCGGCCGATGATGTCCGTGCCACCACCTGCGGGGAAGGGGACGACCAATCGAATCGGCTTGTGAGGATACGCATCCGAAGTCGCTGCGCCGCACACGCTGCTGGTGGCCAACAGCGCGGCGGACAGAACACTAAGAATCACGGTACGGCGACAGCGACTGCGAATCGTCGTATGGCGGCTGGCTCTCAAACCCATGGTGTGACCTCTTCTGGAGTTCTCTGGATGAATGATTGAACGAATGATTGATTGAATGAAACGCGTGGCACAACCCAAGCCTGCTACAAGGTGCGTGCGATGATCTCTTTCATGATCTCGTCGCTGCCGCCGTAGATGCGACCCACGCGCGCATCGGTCCAGGCGCGGCCCACCTGGTATTCGGTCATGTAGCCGTAGCCGCCGTGCAGTTGCAGAAACTCGTCGAGCAACTGGTTCTGCAACACCGTCGCGTTCAGCTTGACCATCGCCGCACGTTCCGGCGTGAGCTTGCGCTGCATGTGCAATGCGATGCAGTCGTCCACAAACACGCGCAGCATGGTGGCCTTGGACTTGGCCTCGGCGAGTTTGAAGCGCGTGTTCTGAAACTCGAACACCGACTGGCCGAAGGCCTTGCGCTCGCGCGTGTAGTCAATCGTTTTCTGCAGAAAGGCCTCGACCGATGCGGCGGCGCGCACCGCCACCACCAGCCGCTCCTGCGCGAGTTCGTGCATGAGGTATTTGAACCCCATGTTTTCTTCGCCGAGCAGATGGGCCACGGGCACCTTCACATCCGTGAAGAACAACTCCGAGGTGTCCTGCGCCATGAGACCAATCTTCTCGAGCTTGCGGCCCTTGCTGAAGCCCGGTGTTCCGTCTTCCACCACGATCAGCGAGACGCCCTTGGCGCCCATCTCCGGCGCGGTCTTGGCCACGACGATGACGATCTCGGAGTTGATGCCGTTGGTGATGAAGGTCTTCGCGCCGTTGATGAGGTAATGATCGCCCTCGCGCCTGGCCGTCGTGCGCACCGATTTCAGATCGCTGCCCGCGCCCGGTTCCGTCATCGCAATCGCGCCGATCAGATCGCCCGATGCCATGCGCGGCAGCCAGCGGTCCTTCTGTTCCTTGTTGCCGTAGGCGTTGATGTAGGGAGCCACGATGTCGGAGTGCAGCGGAAAGCCGAGGCCACTCGCGCCCGTGCGTGCGATTTCTTCGAGCAGCACGGCGGCGTGACCAAAGTCGCCGCCACCGCCGTAGGGCTCGGGCAGCATGGGGTTGAGCAGCCCTTCTTGGCCCGCCTTGCGCCAGACCTCTTTGGGCACGATGCCGTCGCGCTCCCATTGGGCGTGGTGTGGCACGATTTCTTTCTCAAAAAAGCGCCGCGCGGCCGTGCGAAATTGCTCGTGGTCTTCGCGGAAGACGGTGCGTTCGATCAGGTCTTGCATGGGCTGCCTTGTGTGGTGGTGTGTGCGATTTTTGAAAACGAAAAAACGAAAAAATGGAAAGACCAGAAGGTTCAGCCGCCGTGCGCTTGCATTGCCAGAGACACCGCCGCGCGCACGTCGTAGCCCGCATCGCGCTCGGTCTTGAAGCGTTCCTTGAGCACGCGGCGCAGCAGCTTGCCGGTTTCGAGCCGCGGCAATTGGGTCTCGAACACCACGCGCTCCGGCCACTTCACTTTCGACAGATGCGGCGCTGCCTGCGCCACGATGGCGCGCGCCAGTGACTCGCTCGCGACCTCGCCCGGTTTGAGCACCACCACCGCCAACGGCAGCTCGCCAAAGTCATCGTGCGCCACGCCCACCACGGCGACCTCATCCACCGCAGGGTGCGTGGCCAGCGCGAGTTCGATCTCCTGTGGATAGACATTGACGCCGCCCGAGAGAATCAGATCCGCGCGCCGGTCGCTCAAGAACAGATAACCGTCCTCGTCCACATAGCCAATGTCGCCATAGGTCGCCCAGCCGCGTTCGTCGAAGGCCTCGCGCGTTTTCGCCTCGTCATTCAGGTACGAGAACGCGCCGCCCTTTTCGAAATAGATGCGACCCGTTTCGCCCGCCGACAGCTCCGCGCCGTGGTCATCCACGATGTGCAGAATGCCGCTGATCGCGCGGCCCACCGAGCCGCGCTTGTGTCGCCACTCCTGCGAGTTGATCACCGTGGTGCCGCAGCCTTCCGAGCCTGCGTAGTACTCCATGAGAATGTCGCCCCACCAGTCGAGCATGGCTTGCTTGAGAGCGACCGGGCACGGCGCGGCGGCGTGGACCGCCACCTTGTGGCTGCTGAGTCGGTAGTGGCGCTTGACCGCATCGGGCAGCTTGAGCATGCGGGTCAGCATGGTCGGCACCCATTGGCTGTGCGTGATCTGGTATTGCTCGATCAACGCCAGCGAGCGCTCCGGATCGAAGCTGCGCATGATCACCGCCGCTCCGCCCGAATCGAGCGCACGCAGGGTGTAGCGCAGCGGTGCCGCGTGATAGAGCGGCGCGGGCGAGAGATAGACCATGTGCTCATCGAACTGCATGAGGCGCTGGGTGTTGGCCACTTCCGGATCGGTCTGGTGGCGATACTCCGGCCCGAAGAGCGGCCTGACGACGCCCTTGGGCCGCCCCGTGGTGCCGGAGGAATACAGCAGGTCTCGCCCGAGCGGGCGCGTGCTCAGATCGACGGTTGCCTGGCCTTCCAGTTCGCTCAATGCGCCTTGCAGCGACGGCACGTCCTGTGTATCCGCGTCCACCGAATAGACCGGCAGCCCCAGCGCACTGTGCGCCTGCTGCGCCTTGGGCCATGTGCGCGACGAGACCAGCAGCAGTTGCGCGCCGCTGTCCCGCAGGATGTATTCCACCTCCGAGGGCGTGAGGTGGGTGCTCACCACGGCCGCAAACAGACCGGCCTCGCGCGCCGCGAGCACGAGTTGAAGAATCTCCACCCGGTTTTCGAGCAGCACGGCGATCGTGTCTCCCGCTTTCAATGGCCGAGCGGCCAACCACTGGGCCAGCTCCAGGGCGCGCGCGGCGAGCTGGCCGGCGGTGTGAGCCTCGCCAGTCTCTGCCTGCGTCAAAACCACTCGGTCGCCCTGAACCTCTGCCCAGCTGAAAAAGTTGTGCATTCACGTGTCTCCAAAACGGCGGCCATCGCCCGCGTCGGCATGGCCGCCTTCGAATCGAATGTCTCGAATTTGATTGCGCCATCGCAGTATCCAACCTGGAACTTGGGAGACTCCTCGGGTTATCACCAGTAGGTATTCGTTTTTCTGAAACCTATCATTAATTTAATGAAACCAACGTCTCGCAAACCATGAATCACGCCGTCATTGTTGAAGCGATCCGCAGCCCCATGGGCCGCGCCAAACCCGATGGATCGTTGGCCGAGGTCCATCCCGTGGATTTGCTCTCGCAGGTGCTGGAGCAACTCGTCCGCAAGACGGGGATCGACCCCGGTTCGGTGGACGATGTGATCTGTGGCTGCGTGAGCCAGGCGGGCGAGCAGGCCGGCACGCCGGGGCGGCTCGCATGGCTGGCCGCGGGTTTGCCGCTGCATGTGCCCTCCACCACCATCGATCGCAAATGCGGGTCGAGCCAGCAGGCCGTGCACTTTGCGGCGCAGGCGATCATGAGCGGCGCGCAGGACATCGTGATTGCCTGCGGCGTGGAGTCGATGAGCCGCGTGCCCATGGGCAGCTCGCGCATGGGCAAGAACACGACCGGTG
>CALMCS010000885.1 GCA_937862875.1 uncultured Comamonadaceae bacterium | reverse complement strand
GCCCAGGCTGATCAGGTCGCCCGGCTGCATGGCCAGCCCCTCCTGGGCCAGCGCATGCACCCGCGCCAGGCCCTCGGCGCGCCCGGCATCGCCCAGGGGCTGCACCGAGGCACCCACGCGGTGGCGCGTGCACAAGGCCAGCACCGCCTCGGGCGCGCCCTTGACGATCAGCAGGCGCTCGTCGGGCCCCTCGGCCCAGACGCTACCGACGCGGCGGGTGAAATCGAACGCATGGCGTTGCAGCAGCTTCCAGCCTTGCGCCGCATCGGGGTGGCTGGCCAACAGCGCTGCGTCCAGCGCCCCCCGGTCGCCCCCCAGACTGGCGGCAATGGCGCCGAGCCGGGCCGCCTGCGGGTCGTCCTGCCCGGCGGCATCCAGGCTGCGGGACAGGGCAATCTCGGCGCTGGTCAGCGTGCCCGTCTTGTCGGTGCACAGCACCGTCATGGCGCCCAGGTCGTGAATGGCCGCCAGCCGCTTGACGATGACCTTGCGCCCCGCCATGCGCAAGGCACCGCGCGAAAGCGTCACGGTGGTGATCATGGGCAGCAGCTCGGGCGTGAGGCCCACCGCCAGCGCCACCGCAAACATCAGCGATTCGAGCACCTGACGGCCAAACAGCATGTGCGTGGCCAGCACCACCACCACCAGTGCCAGCGTGAGGCGGGCGGTGATCAGGCCAAAGGCATGCATGTCGCGCTGGAAGGCCGACACCTCCTGCCCCTCGCCCAGCACGGCGGCGGCGGCGCCAAACAAGGTATTGCGGCCGGTGCCCACCACCAGCGCCCGCGCCTCGCCCGTTTGTGCGACCGCGCCACGAAACAGGGCATTGCTGGCCTCGCCCGCCGAGGTGGCGGTCACCATGCCGGGGCGCTTTTCCACGGGGTAGGGCTCGCCGGTCAGGGCGGCTTCACCGGCAGTGAAGGCTTCGCTGTCCAGCACCAGGGCATCGGCGGCGATGACATCGCCCGCGCGCACGCGCATCACATCGCCGGGCACAACCTCCTGCACCGGCACCTGGCGAAAAATGCCGCCCCGCAGCACTTCGGCACGCAGCGCCACCGCACGCCGCAGCATCTCGGCCGCGCGGGTGGCCCGCCCTTCCTGCACGGTATCGAGCCCGATCGACAGGCCCAGAATGGTCACGATGATGCCGCCGCCCACGCCGTCGCCCGTGGCCACCGACACCGCGCCAGCGCCCAGCAAAATCAGCGACAGCGGCTCGCGCAGCCGCCGACCAACCGCCACCAGCAGCCCCCTGGCCTGCGGCGGGGCATCCGCGTTGGGCCCGTACTGGGCCAGCCGAGCCTGCGCTTCAGTGTCGGTCAGGCCCGCCACCGTGCTCTGCAACCGGTCGCACAGGGCCTGCGCAGACAGCGTCCAGAATCTCTGCGCAACAGCGCCGGAAGAAGGCGTCATGATCGTATGGTTTGCCGAGCCGGGGGCAGCGCCCAAGGCGCTCGCCTCGCCTCAGAGGATCAGCCGCCGCGCACCAGCAGCACCGGCACAGGGGACTGGCGCAACACCTGCTCGGCATCGCTGCCCAGCAGCATCCGGCCCACGCCACGCCGGCCATGGGTGCCCAGCACGATGAGCTGCGCGCCCCATTCCCGGGCCTTGGCAATCACCAGATCGCTCACGCGCCCTGAGTAACTTTCATACAGCTCGGTCTCCACTGCCACCCCGGCAGCACGCACCCGGGTCTCGGCCTCCTGCAGCACATCCTGGCCGGCCTTCTTGAGCGTTTCGAAAACTTCCGCAGTCAACGCCATGCTGGACTCGAAGCTCGTCATGAACGAGATTTCGTCCACCACATGCAGCACTTTGATGGTTGAGCCCATCACCCGCGCCAGCGCAATCGCCTCCTGCAGGCCTGCCAGCGAGGTAGGACTGCCATCCACCGGAACCAGAATCTTTTCGTACATGGAAAGAGCCTCCTAAAGGACGCATCGTAGCCCCCGGAATCTCGCATGCAAGCCCCGGGCGCCAGCCTGGATGAAATCGACAAGGGCCAAAGTGGATGCGCGGCTTGCGCCCAATTCCGAAAAACGGACTCGCTTGGCCCCGAAGCACGCAATCCCGGTCAACGTGACAGAGCACCACATACAGACGATCTATCGGGCATGCATGCTGCATGCGTGAAGCATCCGGTTTCAGGTCGTAAGAACCTTCGCTTAAACTTACGACGCTGCAAGATGAACTACGGCACCAGCAACCATGCGGTGTCGCTAACTTCTGACCAGGGGTTGAATGTGCCCGGCCAAGCCAAGCGCCGAGAGAGCAGTCAGATTGTGTCCAAAATTACCACCTAAGCCATTCCAGTAATGCCTTCAAGGGTCGGTCAAGGGGAGCAGGTTTGTTCAAAAAAATTCGCTGGTTCTATCGGCAGGCTCTGCGTATGGCGACCGGTGCGTTGCCGCGTCAAGTCCGGTTTGCGGTCTATCGCAACATGGTTCAATGCGATGCGGCACCTTCTGAAAAGCTGGTGTTGAAAGTAGCAGAAACCAAAGAGGAACTTGAGGCATGCTTTCAATTGCTGCATGACGCCTATGTCAAAGTAGGCTTCATGAAACCAGACCCTTCCGGGTTGCGGGTGACGATTTATCACGCCTTGCCAACGACGACCACCTTGCTCGCGAAATACGACGGCCGTGTGGTTGGCACCTTGTCGCTCATTCGTGACAGTGCGCTGGGTTTTCCCATGCAGAAAATTTTTAACATCAAAAAGATTCGGCTGGCAGGGGGCAATATCGCAGAAATTTCCGCACTGGCAGTCCATGCACGTTTCCAAGCCTTGGGGGGAGTTATTTTATTTCCCCTCATCAAAACGATGTATGAGTACGCCACCCGGCTTTTTGACACGCGCCATTTGGTAATTGCAGTGAATCCGCGGCATATTGGATTTTATGAGTCAATATTATTCTTTCGCCGCCTCAAGAAAAACGCCGTCAAAAATTATGATTTCGTCAATGGCGCTCCAGCGGTAGGAGCCCATTTAGACTTGCAAGAAGCACTGGAAGTCTTCAAAAAGAACTACGAAAAAAAAGAACCCACGAAAAATCTCTACCGGTATTTTGTTGAATTGATCATGCCCAACATTGTTTGGCCGGACAAGCGCTTTTTCACAACCAATGATCCGGTAATGACACCAGAATTACTGGATTATTTTTTCAACCAAAAGACGCAGCTTTTCGCCAATTTGAGCAATCATGAAAAGGCATTGCTGCACACAATCTATGACTTGCCAGCCTATCGAGCTGTGCTCCCGGCATTTTCGCCCGAAAAAGAGTCGACCTCCGATCGGAGGCGTCGCCGCCACAAAAGGTTCTCGATTCGTTGCCCAGGAAAACTGGTGATTCGCGAAAGCGGGAAATCACACAGAATTGAAATTGTGGAGTGCTGGAGTTCAGGGTTCAAAGCGCGCTCAAAATCTGTCCTCCAAGTAGGAGATCAGGTGGATGGCCACATAGAGCTCGGCCCGGATGATCGATGCAGTTTGTCATTGCGCGTTTTGCGGAAATCATCTTCAGACTCAAACACCTTTGTATTTGAAATTGAAGAGTCCGACGTGAATTGGCGGAAATTTGTGAGCGCCTTATCCAAGGCCGAAACACACAGCGACCTGGAAAATGCCACACGCTATCTCTCCCGCTACATGGAATGACACCAGAGGTGGCAATTGCGCCTGACTTGCTGGTGCAGTGCCTCCATCACTCCCCGGCAGGCAGGTGCACAGCCGTTGGCTCGCAACCGGTATCACTCCCCGCATCCAGCCCCGCAGAAAATCGGGCAATTCCGGGTTGGCCAAAGATCACCGACGCATTGATTCTTGCAACCCTGTTGGCGCGTTATAGCCACAGTGATGCAACGAGAGCGCCACAAAGCGCGCAGTGATTTCGTGCCGCATTATTTTTCACTTCTGCGGCCTTTGGCTTGAATCCTCGAAGCATTTCCCATCTGTGTATTTTCGATGGCAAGGATATCGCTGCGCGCGCGCCGCGTGGCGCGCTCTGTCATGCGTTGGCGCCAATGGCTGAGCTATCGCGCTGACCCCCCATATCGGGCAGTACCCTTGCCGCGACAGAACCATCGGACACTCATTTTTGATACTGCAAGACTATGGCGCAGCCCCCGTGGCGTGCGCCACAAAGCGAGCCAGGGACTGCATGTCCTGAGGGCTGAGCTTTTCGGCATAGGAAGGCATCACCCCAAGCCCGTTGCGCAGCACGCGCAGCACGCGGTCGGCATCGGGCCTGAGTTCGTCGAGCACGGGTCCCACATGCCCTTCGGCGCCAGCGGCCTGCAAGGTATGGCACAGGGCGCAGGCAGGTTGCAGCGTGGTGAATAGCAGCTTGCCGCGCGCGATCTCGGCGGGGTCGGCCGCCTGGCTCCGCCGCTATCGAATCGCCCATGCCCGGGTGCCCTGCATCCTCCAGATGCCAGG
>CALMCS010000884.1 GCA_937862875.1 uncultured Comamonadaceae bacterium | reverse complement strand
GCGGTGGAGGCCGAAGAACTGGAGGAGCACCGCGCGATCGAGCTGATTCCTGCGGCCGATGGTTCGGGCATTGCGGGTGTGCTGTTCATCGATATGCGCACTGGAGGTTATCGATTCGTGCAAGCCAAAGCGGTACTGCTGGCCACGGGCGCGGGTCCGACCATGTACCGCTATCACACGCCATCGGGCGACAAGACCTGCGACGGTTTGGCCATGGCGCTGCGATACGGCCTCAAGGTGCGGGACATGGAGATGGTCCAGTTTCACCCCACGGGCTTGCTCGGCGGCCCCGACACGCGCATGACGGGGACGGTGCTGGAAGAAGGTCTTCGCGGCGCGGGTGGCTATTTGCTGAACGGTGATGGCGAGCGCTTCATGACCAACTATGACCCACGCGGAGAGCGTGCCACGCGCGATGTGGTCAGCCGCGGAATCTACTCCGAGATGCGCGCCAATCGCACCGGGCCGATGGGTGGCGTCTATATCCAGATGAGTCATCTGGGGCCAGAGAAAGTGGCCAAGACCTTCCCTGGCATGGTGAACCGCTGCAGCGATTGCGGTTTCGATCTGGCAGGTGGCAAGGTGGAGGTGGTGCCAACCGCTCACTACCTGATGGGCGGTGTGGAATTCAACGTGGACGGATCGACCGCTTCTCCGGGACTCTACGCTGCGGGTGAGGACTGCGGCGGCGTGCACGGCGCGAATCGATTGGGCGGAAACGGCGTCGCCAACTCGACGGTGTTTGGCGGTATTGCCGGCGATTCGATGGCGGCCTTCGTGCAGCGAGAGGGCGTCTGGCGCGAACCGAACAAGAGTGTGATTGCACGTGGCATCGAGCGCGCCGAGTATCCGTTCTCCAAAGCCGCTGGACGAATTCACGAGTTGCGCGACGCGCTGGCACAGACCATGTGGGACGACGTGGGCGTGCTGCGCAATCGCGGCGCGATGGAGCGCGGCCTGGGCGCTGTGGCACAGCACCGAGATGCCCTTCGCAACATGGGGGTCGCAGACGGTGACCGTCGCTACAACGTGACCTGGCACGACTGGCTGAACCTGGAGAGCCTGGTGGACATCTCCAAGGTCATCACGATTTCTGCGCTGGCCCGCGAGAACAGCCGCGGCGCGCACTACCGCGAGGACTTTCCCGAAACCGGCGATCTGCACACCAGTTGCTACACCCGAGTCGGCACCGTGGAAGACGAGGTGACGCTGGAGATGGTGCCGGTGTCCTTCGACATCGTGAAGCCCGGTGAATCCCTGATTGAAGTTGAAACCGAAACCAGCACGGCATAAAGAATGAGGACCCACCCGATGCAGATCCCTATTGAGAAGATTCAAGAAGCGTCGCTTGAAATCATGCGGCGAGCAGCGATCGAGATTCCGGCCGACTACAAGAACGGCATTCAGGAGCTGCAGAAAAAAGAAACCGGAAAGTTGCCGCGTTTCGTGATCAATGCGATGGTCGACAACTGGGAGGCGGCCGATCAGGATCGCCGGCCCATGTGCGCCGACACCGGCCTGCCGCGTTATTACGTGAAGGTGGGCAACAACGCGTCGATCGAGAACGGCTTTGTTGCCGTCGAGCGCGCGCTGCGCCATGCCACGGCGGAAGGCACGGTCACCATTCCGCTGCGCCCCAATCGCGTGCATCCGCTCTGGCGCACGGACCACAACAACAACGTCGGCATCAACGCGCCGGAAGTGGAGTGGTCGTTCGAGCCCGATGTGGATTGGATCGACATCACTACCGTGCACAAGGGCGGGCTGTTCGGTACCGACTACCGCATGCTGTTTCCGGGGGATGGCATCGACGGCATCAAACGCTTTGTTCTGGATACGTTGATTGCCTTCGGCAAGCGCGGCCTGGCCTGTCAACCCGCAATCGTCGGCATCGGCCTCGGTGGTTCCAAGGACACCTGCATGCAACTCGGCAAGCAGGCGGCGTGCCTGCGCACCGTGGGTGATCGCAACCCGGATCCCAAGGTGGCAGAGCTCGAGCTCGAGTTGATGAAGCTGGGCAACTCCATCGGCATGGGGGCCATGGGCTTCGTGGGCTCCGGCATGGTGGTGGATTGCCATATCGAATGCGGCTACACGCACACCGGTGGGATGCCCATCAGCATTCACACGTTCTGTTTGTCTTCACGCCGCGCAACCGCGCGGATTCACCCCAGTGGCGAGGTCGAGTACCGCACCGATCCACAGTGGTTCACACCTTATCTGCGCAGGGAGACAGTCGAATGGTAAGCAACGATGACGATATCAAGGTCTTCCACCTCAACTTGCCAGCCAAGCAGGAAGACCTCGAAAAACTGGAAATTGGAGCGGCCGTCTATCTGAACGGACTGGTCTACACCGCGCGCGAAGGGATCTACAAGAAGGTGCTGGATGAAGGCATTCCGCTTCCCGTGGACTTGAACACGCTCAGCAACGTGAACTTCCATTGTTCACCCGCGGCGGCACCGGATGGCAAGGGCGGATTCAACGTGGGCGCTGTGACGGCGACCGCATCGTTTCGCTTCTCCAAATGGATTCCGCGCTGGCTCGAGCAGACCGGCTGCCGCATCTTGATCGGCAAGGGCGGCATGCCCGCGGACGACTACAAGAAGGTGCTGGCACCGGGTGGTGCCATCTATCTCACCACGGTGGGCTATGGAACGGGCGCGCTGTTGGGGCGCGGCATCAAGCAAGTGCGTGAGGTGCATTGGCTGGATGAGCTGGGGATCGCGCAGGCCATGTGGCTCTTTGATGTCGAGAACTTCGGGCCGTTTATCGTCGAGAGCGATCTGGCGGGCAACTCTCTCTTTGCGCAGCATGCGGAAGTGATCAATGCCGGTATTGAGAAGCTCTACGAGGGCCTCAAACCACCCGCGCTGCATCGTTACGGAGAGACGAGCAACCGCCAGGATGAGGTGATGTAGTGACGTGTGGATGTATTGATGTGGTCAGGCGACCTGGCGGCCAGACCACTCGCTGAATTCAACAACGTTTTCGCAGTTTGGGAGACATGGGAATGATCATCGACTTTCGCCTCAGACCACCGGTGGGTGGCTTTCTCGACACGCTGATGTATTCGGCCGGAGAGCGCCGTGACGGCTTTACGCGCACGGTGGGTTTCGAGCCGTCACCGGCGGCGCAGAAGCAGTCCATGGAGCTGTTGCTTGCGGAAATGGATGCCGCAAAGATCGATCGTGGTGTGGTGGTCGGGCGACTCGCGGGCACGCTCGGAAGCGTTCCCAATGATGACGTTCAGCGCATCGTGAACGATGCACCGAACCGCTTCATCGGTGCCGCATCCATCGATCCGACCAACCGGAAACTGGCCTGCGACACCATCGATGCGGCGATCAAGAACGGCTTCAAGCTGATCAACATCGAACCAGGCTCCTACCCCATTCCGATGTACGCGGATGACCGGCGGCTCTATCCGATCTACGCGCATTGTGAAGACCGGAACATTCCCATCATCATGATGGTGGGCGGAACGGCAGGGCCGGATCTGAGCTATTCCGATCCGATTCGGACGGATCGGGTGCTCACCGATTTTCCGAAGCTGAACGTGGTGGTTGCGCATGGCGGATGGCCGTGGGTGAATGAGATCTTGCACCTTGGCTTTCGCCGGCCCAATCTCTGGCTCTCGCCGGACATGTATTTTTCGCGCATGCCAGGCTGGGAGGAATATGTGAAAGCCGCCGACAGCTTTTTGTCCGACCGGATGCTCTATGCCAGCTCGTTCCCGTTTTGCCCGGTTCAGGGCTACAAGGAGTGGTTCGAGAAGCTGCCCATCAAGGAAGAGAACCTGAAAAAGGTGATGGGTGGCAACGCACGACGGCTGCTGGGCATTTAGTTAGCATGGCGGCCTCTCAATGAAAACAGTCACGCCGCGGCGCTGAAACGAGCATGGACATCAAAACGCTGTATACGCTGGTCGCAATCGCAGATCGCGGGAGCTTCGCCGAGGCCGGTAGCCGCATTGGCTTGTCGCTCTCTGCCGTGAGCATGCAGATCAGGGCTCTGGAGGAAGAGCTGGAGATGACGATCTTCGATCGCAGCCGGCGTCCCCCCATCCTGACCGATGCCGGGCTCGGTTTGGTGCACCGCGCGCGCGACCTGATTGCGCATTGGGAGAGCATGAGCGCATCGCTGAACAAGGGTTCGGCGGTGGGTTTGCTCAAGCTGGGCAGCGTGCACACCTGTGCATCGGGCGTGCTGCCGCTGGCGCTCAAGCATCTGCAGAAGCGCGGGCATGGGTTGGAGGTGCATGTCACCACCGGCCTCACGCACGATCTCGAGCGGGCGGTCTATCACCGGCAACTGGACGTGGCCATCATCACCGAGCCAGAAATGCAGCGCTCGGGACTCGAGTTCTTGCCCTTCGTGGATGAGGCTCTGGTGGTCATCGTGCACAAGTCGGTGAAAGGTGTGACCGATCAGGAGG
>CALMCS010000883.1 GCA_937862875.1 uncultured Comamonadaceae bacterium | reverse complement strand
GGCGAGAAGTACGGCGAGACCGTGCGCGTGCTCGACATCGGCACCAGCCGCGAACTCTGCGGCGGCACGCACGTGCGCCGCACGGGTGACATCGGCCTGTTCAAGGTCGTGGGCGAATCCGGCGTGGCCGCAGGCGTGCGCCGCGTGGAAGCCGTGACCGGCGAGAACGCACTGGCCTATCTGCAATCGCTCGAATCCACCGTGGACCAGGCGGCTGCAACGTTCAAGGCACCGGTTGCCGAACTCACCAACCGCATTGGCGGCGCGCTTGAGCAAATCAAGGCGCTCGAAAAAGAAGTGGCCGCGCTCAAGGGCAAGCTCGCTTCCAGCCAAGGCGATGAGTTGATGACACAAGCCGCCGACATCAAGGGCGTGAAGGTCCTGGCCGCCAAGCTCGAAGGTGCGGACGCCAAGACGCTGCGCGACACCATGGACAAGCTCAAGGACAAGCTCGGCGCGGCCATGATCGTTCTGGCTGCTGTCGATGGCGACAAGGTGCAGATCGCTGCGGGCGTGACCAAGGCCGAGACTGCCAAGGTCAAGGCGGGTGATCTCGTGAACTTTGTGGCCCAGCAAGTGGGCGGCAAGGGCGGCGGCAAGCCGGATATGGCGATGGCCGGTGGTACGGATGCCGCGGGTCTGCCTGCTGCACTGGCATCGGTTCAGGCTTGGGTGGCTGAGCGCGTCTAAGCGGCATCAGCGCATTCGCTTCCCTGCGAAACAGCAAAAGCCTCCTGATTTCAGGAGGCTTTTTTCATGGGCGCTCGAACTTAATGCGAGGCGTCTTTCTCTGCAATTAGGGAAAGCGATGCAGTCAATGGGCGCTCGTCATGTGGCCGACCGCACTTGGCTAAATGCTATTATTATTTGCAAGTGATTGCAACTGCGCCAGGCGTGAAGCCTGCCAGGTGTTCGTCAGAATCTGGCGCCTGAATGAGACATCACGGAACGTACCGGCCATATTGGCTACGCCGACAAAATGACCTGATTTATGACATCCCAGAACGACAATTCAGGTGAAGAGAGCTGTTGGAAGAATTTCAAAAAAGCCATTCTGCCAACGTGTTTCTCGATATTGATAGGGTTCGTTGCCGCCTTTTTTTTGCCAAAAATCATTGGTGAGGAATTCAGCGTTCGGTCCGCGGCACGGGCCTATTCGCCCTTGGTCGGCGCGTCGCGTGGCACGGAGGGACGAGACAAGGTTTCGGTGCTGTTGATCGATGATCGATCCTTGCAGAACGCACATCAGAGTTGGCCCGCCAGTTATGGCTACTACGCGCGTTTGGTGGATGCACTGGTGCGCTACCGGGCCAAGGCGGTATTCATCGATGTGGTGTTTGCATCTTCCCGCGACGATCCATCGCTCACTCGATTCACGGAGTCCGTGTGCAGGGCCAGCGAAGCGGGGACGCGCGTCTATCTGGCGGCCCGGCGCAATGAGACGGGCAGCTTCAAGCTGCGCCCCGAAATCCAGGCACTCGTGCCGCGCTGTGTTCAACCCGTGGCGATCGAATATGACCCAGACGCGCTGGACCAGATGGCGTGGAACTACCGCCTGGCTCCCGAGCAGACGCCTGACGGTTCCAAGTTGTCGAGCGTCGCGGCCACCATGTATCAGGACCTGGCCGGTCGTCCGCTGCAAGAGGTCAATCTGCCCTTGGCGATCAATTGGGGATACGAGCCCGCTGAACGGGGCATCGGATGGTTGGTGCCGGTCAAGTCGGACAAGCCTGGCGAGGTCCTACCGCAGGCAGCTACGTACGCCTCGTACTGTCGCAGCCCAGACAACGAATACTACGAAACACTGCCGCCCGCGGTGCGCAGCATCTTTCGGCCCGAGGACTACAAGCCGTTCTGCGTATTCAATAACACGCTCTATCCCGCCGACTTGGTTACCGCCTCGGAGGACGATGAGCGCCGCCTGGAAACGAATGTGCAGGACAGGGTGGTGATGGTGGGAATGGCGCTGCAGGGTTCCAACGACCGGGTGACATCGCCGCTGCACGGAAACATTCCCGGTGTGTATATGCATGCCGCCGCGCTGGATAACCTGCTGTTCTATGGCGATGATTTCAAACGCAACGCGGGCTTGGGAGAGGAAGGCCGCTGGCGCGTGTTGGTCTTGCTGACCATTGGATTTTTGGCGATGGTTTGCATGAATGCGGTCGGCAAGTGTTTCAAGAAACGCTTCTCCTTCGAACCCGAAAAATGCGAGAGTCAAAGTTGTCGCAGGGCCTGCTCCGCAGGGGATTTCCTTGCGGCCAAAGGCGTGGGATTCATCTTTTACACCGTATTTTTCGCCGGCATGATTTGGTTCGGGCAAAAGTTTTTGAATTTGGGCGTGCTCGCGGTCGCGGACGTGGCGGGCTTCGCGATCCTGTCCGAGTGGCTGAACTGGGGTGACCGGCTCGCCAACTGGTGGTCGCCATCAAAAGAATCCGCGTCGGAACACAGCGCGGCTTGAGTGGTATTCATCGTCGAATTTTGGA
>CALMCS010000882.1 GCA_937862875.1 uncultured Comamonadaceae bacterium | reverse complement strand
ACAACTTCAGCTCAAAGGCCGTGTGGTGGCGGACGGATTGCTGTTTCCCGAAGGTCCTATTGCCCTGCCGGATGGCAGCGTGCTGGTCGCCGAAATTCGCGGTGCGCGGTTGGTGAAGGTGCATGCCGATGGTCGCAAGGACGTGGTGGCTGAACTGGGTGGTGGCCCGAACGGGGCAGCACTGGGGCCCGACGACCATGTCTATGTCTGCAACAACGGCGGATTCAGCTGGCGCACCGACGACGGCTTCAGCCGACCCACGGGCGCGGCGGCCGATTACCGGGGCGGATCGATTCAGCGCGTGAATCTAACGACTGGTGCCGTTCAAACGCTGTACACCCATTGCGACAACATGCCATTGCACGGACCCAACGACATCGTCTTCGATGCCGAGGGCGGTTTCTGGTTCACGGATTTCGGCAAGGCGTTTGACGATCGGATCATGCGCGGCGCGGTGTATTACGCGAGTGCGGACGGCAGCTTCATTCGCCGTGCCGCACAGCATCTGCTGACGCCGAACGGCGTGGGGCTGTCGCCGGATGGCCGGACGCTGTATGTGAGCGAGACCGAGAGCAGTCGGCTGTGGTCCTACCCCGTGGTGGGACGCGGCGAACTCGCGCTGCAGCCCTGGCCATCTCCCAATGGGGGCGAACTGGTGCATGGCCTGCCGGGCTATCAGCGCTTTGACTCGCTGGCGGTGGAGGAGGGCGGCAACGTCTGCGTCGCAACGCTGGTGCGCGGCGGGATCAGCGTGTTCTCGCCGGCCGGCGATTTGCTCGAATTTCACGCAGCGCCAGAAGGTTACTGCACCAACATTTGTTTCGGCGGACCGGATCGACGGACCGCCTTCATCACGCTGTCGGGTTATGGACAGTTGTTTGCCGCCGAGTGGCCGCGTGCGGGATTGCCGCTGGCCGCTTGACGATTTCCGTCACTTTTCCACCCACCAAGGAGGGCGCATGAAACCAGTATTCAGACCGCAGCGCAGAGCCATGTTGATGTGTTCGATGGCTGCGGCGCTCGCGCTGCCGTGGCTGCAGGCCCAGGCGCAGACCTGGCCGGACAAGCCAATCCGCGTGATCGTGCCCTACGCTGCGGGGCAGGGAGCCGATGTGTTGATGCGCTTGCTGGGGCAGGAGTTGTCGAGTTCGTTGGGGCAACCCGTGATCATCGAGAACAAGGCCGGTGCGGGCGGCAACATCGGCACGGCTGCGGCGGCCAAGTCGGCCCCCGACGGCTACACCTTTCTGCTCGGCACGAATGCGACCAACGCGGCCAACGAGTTTCTGTATTCCAACCCCGGCTACCACGCAGCGACCGACTTCGATTCGGTCGCGATGATCGGCTTGCTGCCGATGGTGATCAGTACCTCGGCGGTGGATTTGCCGGTCAACGGGGTCGCAAAATTGGTGGCGCAGGCCAAGGCCAAACCGGAGTCGCTGAATGTGGGTTTGCCCAGCACGACCGCGAACGTGGTGTTCGCGCAGTTTGTGAAAATGGCCGACGCGCCCTTGTTCGGTGTGAAGTACAAATCCTCTGGGCAGGCGCTCACCGACACCATTGGAGGGCAGATTCCACTCGTCATCGACACGGTGACGGCCTCGCGCTCGCACATCGCCAGCGGCAAATTGAAGGCGCTGGGAATCACCTCGCGCAACGCCAGCGAGATGCTGCCGGGAGTGCAATCGGTCGCGGATCAGGGCATTACGGGATTCGATGTTGTCGCATGGGATGCATTGTTTGCGCCAAAAGGTATCCCCGCACCGGCCCTGCAAAAGATGAGCGAGCACATCGCCAAGGCCCTCGCCTTGCCTGAAATGCGCAAACGAATGATGGACATTGGTGTGGAGCCACTCTCGATGAATCCCGCGCAGTTGCGTGATTTCGTGAAGAATGAACGCCAGAAGTGGGGTGATGTCATCACTTCGGCCAACATTCGCATCGACTGAACCCAGGAAAACAATCGGCGTCGATTCAGTAATTTGTTGGATTGACTTTTTTCTCAAAAGAATGCATTCTGCATTTGGCATTATCAAAAGGAGCAATTTTTTATGAACACCGCAACCCTTGAAGCACAAGCCCCCGCGCAATCCGATGTGGGTAGCCGCCCCGCCGAAGGTCGCATCACCGACGAAGCCGTCGCCGCAGCGCGCGCGATGATTGGTCTGCACCTGCGTCCCGAAGGCCCGTATCTGCAGGACGCCACCGCCGACACGCTGCGCAACTGGTGCAACGGCATTGGCGACCTGAATCCGCTGTACCGCGACGTGGGTTACGGTGCTGCTTCGCGTTACGGCAGCGTGCTGGGTCACCCGATGTTCCCGATGGCCTTCGGCTGGCTGGGCCGCACGCGTTGGGGTCTGCCAGGCGTTCACGGTTTCTATGCCGGCAACGATTGGGAACTGTTCCGCCACATCAAACCGGGTGATCGCATCACTGCCATCGAACGCGTGGTCGGTGTCGAAGAAAAGGAAAGCCAGTTCTCCGGCCGTCTGGTGCTGCAGTACGTGGAGGCGGCCTACTTCAACCAGCGCAGCGAGCTGGTTGCCCGTGGTCTGGGCACCGGCACCCGCCACGAGCGCAAGGCCGCTCGCGATGCCGGCAAGTACAAGGAAATCGTGCAACACGAATACAGCGACGAAGAGCGCGATCGCATCGATGAAATGATCCTCGACGAGCCCAAGAACATCCGCGGCGCTGCGGTGCGCTATTGGGAAGAAGTGGAAGTGGGTGAAGAGCTGCCGACAATTGCACGTGGTCCGCTGTCGCTGATGGACACCATGGGCTTCCTGGTGGGTTGCGGACGCGGTCACACCCATGGCGTGGTGTTGCAGGCAGCGGTCAAGCATCCCGGTCACTTCTTCCGCAACCCCGAAGCGGGCGGCGGCGTGGAGTACACCGGCATCGGTCACCACCGCGAATCGGTGGCCAAGGAGGTCGGCGTGCCGGGCACCTATGACTACGGTCCGCAGCGTTCGTCGTGGATGTGCACGCTGGTCACCAACTGGATGGGCGATGCGGGCGTGCTCAAGCGCGTGCGTTCCGAGATGCGCCGCTTCAACATCGTCGGCGACACCACCTACTGCAAGGGCAAAGTGATTCGCAAATATGTGAAGGACAACACCGGTCTGGTGGATATCGAACTGCAAGCGGTGAACCAGCGCGGCGAGGTGACCACCCCCGGTATCGCCACCGTGGCGTTGCCTTCGCGTGATGTGAAGCGTCCTGCATTCATCGACGGCGGTGCCATCGATCTGGAATTGCCCGTGGTGCGCTGAGGCGACGACAGCAAGCAAGCAAGCACGCGCGCAAGACAAGCGACGACAAAGAGAAGCGTAGAGAAAAGCAGGAGGTTCACATGCATGCCGATTCCGTGTCATCGCCCAATGGGGGCTTGCCCCTTGCGGGCTGCCGGGTCATAGAGCGCTCGCGCTCCGTCGCTGCCGCTTATGCCGGCAGGCTGCTCGCCGCCATGGGCGCGGAAGTGGTGATGCTGGAACCTTCGCAAGGCTCTGAATTGCGCACCGCTCCGCCGTTGTTGGATGACACCGGCGAGAGCGCGCTGTTTGCCTATCTGTCGCTGGGAAAGCGCAGCCTGGTGTTCGATCTCGAAGACGCCTCGAAGCGCAACACCTTGATGCAGGTGCTTGGCAACGCTCACATCCTGATCGACGACACGCCGGTCGCGCAGCGCACGGCGGCGGGTCTCGACCCCGCCAGCATTGCCACAGTGTTTCCGCATCTGGTGTACGTCAGCGTTCTGCCGTTTGGCGCGGCAGGCGAGAAGGCGCATTGGAGTGCGGAAGAAATCAATCTGCTGCACGCTGGCGGGGAGGGTTTTCTGTTGCCCAACGGGTTGGCGAACGAGCTGTTTCCGGATCGTCCACCGCTCAAGATCTACGGCCACTTCGGCAGCTATCAGGGCGGCTGCATGG
>CALMCS010000881.1 GCA_937862875.1 uncultured Comamonadaceae bacterium | reverse complement strand
CAAAAGACATGACAGCGGAGGCAGTGGCAGACGGATCCCCCGTTTTTCGAAGCGATCGAGCGCCTTCGCCAGGGGAATCAATTCGGCGTCGACCGTGGAAAGCACTACCTCAATGCGGTGCGCGATACAGGCTTCCACTATGGCGTCGACAAAACTATCCGCATCGCCACGCGGTACCAATAGGCGCTGCTCGGGAGGCACTAGATACAGGCCGCTGGCACACGGATCCATATCGGCCATGAACAACGTGTGCCCGTCATTGAGACTTTTCCACACGCTCACGGCGGAGGGCCCACCTGCGCCTGTTAATAGAATTCTCATAATGACATGATTACCCTTATAGTCACATAATCATAACGTTGTGCCGTTTTTTTCGCTACGTCTTTGCATCCTTTGGCTATGCCCATCTACGCATTGATTCCGCTGCTGCTGGTTGCTTTGGGGGCCATCCCGATGGTGGTGGCGTTCGTCCAATTTCTGCTCGTGGGTCGGCACGCCCAAGCCAATCGATATACGCATTGCTCGAATTTCACGCCCCGCGTGGCGTTCATCGTTCCGGCGTGGAATGAAGCGCCGAGCCTGAAAAAAACCATCGACGTGCTGATGAGCCAGGACTATCCACCCGATGCGTTCCGTATCTATGTGGTGGATGACGCCAGCACCGATGAAACACCGGAGCTGCTGCGCGAGAAAGCCCTCCAATATCCCGGCTCCGTTTTTCACCTGCGGCGCGCGCAGGGCGGCCAGGGAAAATCGCACACGCTCAACCACGGGCTGGATGTCGTATTGAGCGAGCCGTGGGCGCAGGCCGTGATGATCATGGACGCCGACGTGCTGTTCGAGCCGCTGACGCTGCGGCGCATGACCCGCCATCTGGCGGACGGCGACGTCGGCGCAGTCACCGCCTACATCAAGGAGGGCAGCCAGCCCGACAACCTGATCTGCCGCTACATCGCCTTTGAATACATCACGGCTCAGGCCGCCTCGCGCCGCGCCCAGAACGTGACGGGCGCACTCGGCTGCCTGGCCGGTGGGGCGCAGTTGCACACCCGAGAAAACATGCTCGCCATCGGCGGCAAGATCGACACCACCACGCTGGCCGAAGACACCTTCACCACCTTCCGCACCCAGTTGGCGGGACGCGAAGCCGTGTTTGACGGCAACGCCGTGGTGTGGGCGGAAGAGCCGGGCACGCTGGTCAGCCTGTGGAAACAGCGCCTGCGCTGGGCGCGCGGCAACATCCAGTTGGCGGTCGCGTTTCGTCGCCTGTGGCTGCGCCCGCAGGTCCACCGGCACCTGGGCGGGTACTGGTTTGGGCTCAGCTTTTTCTCGCTGGTGCTGACGCCATTGCTGATGATCTGCTCATCGATCGGTCTGGTCTGGCTCGATCTGATGGACCCGCAACTGTCTCACCAGGTCTTCGGTAGCCTATGGCGCTTCACGTTCCTGGTGTACCTGTTCATCACGGTCTTTTCATTCGTGATCGACCTCAACACGGCCAAGAGAACGTGGTTCGAAGGCCTGACCTATCCTGGGCTGATCACACTCGGCATCATGGTCGTCTCCTGCCTGCCTCCTCAATGGGGAACCCTGTGGCCCACGGCACAGACCAGCGGCTCGGAGGCGATCGTGCAACAGGGGTTGCGCATCTTCATCTATTGCTGGGCCAGCGTCAGCATGCTCGCCGCCTGGGGTCTGTACCGACTGGAGCGCATGGGTCTGCCCGACTGGATCCGGGACATTCTGCTGTTGATGGTGGGTTACGGCCCCTTCAACTGCGCCGTGGCACTGGCCGCCATGGTGGCCGAGCTGCGCAAGACCGAGATGCGCTGGGACAAGACTCCCAAGATCGGCAAGGGGAGCATCCTCAAATGAGACCCGATCGGAACAAGTTCCATCAGATCCAGGAAGCGGACTCCAAGACCGAGCGCAAGATCATGTGGGGCGAGATCTTGGTGCTCGTGCTGCTTGCGATCATCGCTGCGGTGTATGCGTTTGCGTTGGGATGAGGCGCAGGCGCTCGGCCCGGTGTCGACATGCCCCACCGGGTTTGCACCCGGCAGGGCTCCGTTGAAAGTGATCAGAAATCCATCGCCGCCGAGAGCGCGAAGGTGCGCGGCGCACCCAAGCCCAGATTCGACAACAAGGGCATGCCCCAATAAGCCTTGTTGGTCAGGTTGGTGACACTGGCGCGGAACGTCACGGGCGTGCTGGATATCTTGGTGGCATAACGTGCGCCCGCGTCGTAGGTCACCCGGCCGGCGGCGTAGAGCGAATTGTCCGCGCTGATGTATTGCTTGGACACCGCCGTGGCGTTGGCGGTGACGGTCAGGCCTTGCACCGCCGGAACGTCCCATTCAGCGCCCAGTTTGCCTTGCAGCTTGGGCAGTCCGGTGGCCAATTTGCCCTGGTTCAGGCCTCCTGCGGTCTGGGTCAGTTTGGGGGTCACGTAGGCCACGCCACCCATCAATCGAACGCCGCGCAGGGGGGCACCGAAGAAGCTCCATTCCACGCCGCGATTGCGCTGTTCGCCGCCGAACGAGAAGATATTGGTGGTGACGTCGGTATAGCTGCTGGGACGCGTGATTTCGAACAGGCTCACGGTGTGGGCGAATTCGCCCAGGTCGAACTTCAGGCCCACTTCCTTTTGCTTGCTCTTGTAAGGCGGAAACACCTCGCCAGCGTTCACGGCGGTCATGGGCGCGGTGGTGCCAATGGTCAATCCTTCGATGTAGTTGGCATAGACAGATACCTTGTCGGTGGCCTTGATCAGCAGTGCCGCCGCCGGGGTGGTGGCGCTTTTGTCGTAATGCGATGTGCGCGCGCCGCTGGTGATGTTGAAGGCCTCGCTGCTCACGTTCTGATGGCGAACCCCGAGTGTCAATTGCACGCGGTCTTCTGCGAACGAGAGGGTGTCCGCGATGCCGTAGCTCTTCAACTGCACACCGGTCCTGGAGATATGCGGCGTGATGAACGGTGCGGCGGGGCCCCAGACCGGGTCGTAGATATTGGTAGTCCAGTCTGCACCGGGCACGCTTCTGCGGCCATAGTCGTTCTGGCGATGCTCGTAGTGCGTGTAGTTCATCGACCATTGGTGCTTGACGGCACCGGTCGCGAACTGACCCTTCAAGCCCAGCTCACCAGATTCCTTTTTCACGTCAAAGGCCAACTGACCGATCGTGGTGCGGAAATCGCCTGCCGAATTGAGCACGAGCGCCGAGATGGAGCCGTTGTATTTGTACTTGCTCTCGCTGGTCCCCAAGGCGGCGTAGGCCATGAGCTGGTCGTTGATGTCGAATTCGCCGCGAATCATCGCGCCCTTGTCGCGGGTTTCGACGAACGCCCAGTCCGGGTTCAATAGGGTGTCCGGCTTGGGCGGGCGGGGTACGCCCACGCCAGGCGCCAGGCTGATGCCGCGGGTCTGGCCGTTCACGCGGTCGTCGCTGGTGTAGAAGTCCGCAGACACGCGGGCGCGGTCGCCGCGCCAGTCAAGGCCCAGCGAGGCGAGTTGCAGTTTCTTTTCCTGGCTTTTCACCGCACTGTCGCCGTCGCGGTAAACCCCGTTGAAACGCACGCCGAACTGCTGGTTGTCACCAAAGCGTCGACCCAGATCGATATGGCCACCAAACTGCGCGTCAGACATGTACGTGGTGGTGAATCGTGTGATCGGCTCGTTGGTTGCGCGCTTGGGCACCAGATTGATCGAGCCGGCCACGGAGCCGCCGGGCGGCATGCCGTTGAGCAGCGCCGATGGGCCCTTCAGTACCTCGATGCGTTCAAACATCTCGGGCGAAGTGCGGTAGTACGGCGCGATGCCGAACAGGCCATTCATCGACATGTCGGTGGTGCTCGATGCAAAACCGCGAATCGAGTAGTTCTCGCTCCATGCGCCGGTGATGCCGTTGCTGAACACCGTGGGGTCGGTGGCGGAGAG
>CALMCS010000880.1 GCA_937862875.1 uncultured Comamonadaceae bacterium | reverse complement strand
CAGCGCCAGCAACGGGTGCCCCAGGAACACCGCACACAGGGCCTGTTGGCTGATCTCGCCTGCGCTGCGCATCTCAACGAACAACTCGGTCAAATCCACCGATTCAAGATCAATGCGGCTGTCATCGCCGGCAAACGCATCCGGCTTGGCCGCGACGGCACGCTGGGTACGGTTTTGCTTGGCCTTGGTCTTCGCCCGCTGGGCACGTTTTTGCTGCTTGTTCGGCGAAGCCATGGGCTCACGTCCTTGGGTCAGGATCTGGGTGGGGTATTGAAGCGCAGGTTGGGGGAAATCCCAAGGGTATCCTCCGTTAATTGGCCGTTTTGAAGCCACGTCAGTGCAATCGGCCACAACCGATCCTGATACTCGCTGCGAAAAAACGCGAAATGTCCGACCTGTTTTTCGCCGATATCTTCAGGAGCGATGCGCAGGTGAGTGCGTTCGCTGCTGTTGAAGTAGCCGAGCAGTCTTTCGATCGCCGCCACTGTGCCGAAGGGGTCGTCGGTGATGCTGATCGCCAGCATCTGCGCTTTCACCCGGGCAAACGGCAGTTCACCCAAGGCGCGCCCGCTGGGCCGTGTTTCATAGCTCGGCGTCGGCGTGCCCCAGTCCCGTACCACGCCGGCCGGCGTATCCTCCAGCCAGCCCAGGCGCTTGCCCGGGAAGTAGCCGAACAGCGCCGTCACCAGTGGCATCACCACATGCCACTTGCCAACCATGCGCCAGCGCCCGCTCGCTGCGTAATCGCGCCAGTAGGCGAATTGCGCGCCCACCGTCACCAGGCGCCGGATCACTGCGCCGGACGCCCCGAGCCCCGCTGCGCAGCCGCCAAAGCTGTGACCGACCACGTCGATCGGCTGCCCCGGGAACTCGCGCTGCGCCCGCTGCAATATCGCCTCGAAATCCAGGCGGCCCCAATCCGACCATGAGGCCTTGAAGCCTCGCAGCGAGCCACGGCGGGACTCGCCGATGCCGCGATAGTCGTAGGTGATGACATCGAAGCCGTTGGCGAACAAATAGTCGGCGAAGCGTGAATAGTGGCGGCAGCGCACGGAGGTGGCGGCGTTGATGATGACGACCGGGCGCGTAGGGTCGGTTCGGATGTGACGCCAGATGAAGCCGCCAAGCGGGTAGCCGTCTGCGGCGGGTGCTCTGAAGGAAGTGTTTTGGCTGGGTTGAGTTGCATGCGTTAGCGAAGAGGCATCATTCAAATTCATCGTTTTTGGCCCGTGCCGATTTTTTTATTTTTGGTAACGGTTGGCCAGTTCGCCAGCACTTGTACTTCGTTCCGCTGACTCACTAATCTCTGGCGCTCGCAACGCCTACAACACCCGCGCACAGTAGCTTGTTCCGAAAAAACCACACATCTGAGAGAAACGACAGCCAACCATGGACAGATTAGACTGGCAGGCATCCATTACGGAGGTCTCTATGAGCATTCCACGTTCTCCCATCGTTTCAGAGTTTGAAACAGAAGAGCAGGCTGCCAGCTACGACCGTTGGTTTCGTGCCAAGGTGCAGGCTTCAATTGACGATCCTCGTCCTAGTATTCCGCACGATCAGGCGATGGCTGAAGTCGAGAAGGTGCTGGAAGAGAGGCGCAAGGCTCGTGCTTCTCGTTAAATGGCGACCTGAGGCTATTGTCGCCCTGATCGAGATCATTGATTACATCGAGCAGTACAACCCGGTTGCCGCCGTCTCGCTGCACCAAACTATTGTGGTTGCCGCCGAGGGGTTGTCCCTGATGCCATACGGATTCAAGCACGGTCGCTTGTCTGGTACTCGGGAAATG
>CALMCS010000879.1 GCA_937862875.1 uncultured Comamonadaceae bacterium | reverse complement strand
TCGATGAGCCGCGTGCCCATGGGCAGCTCGCGCATGGGCAAGAACACGACCGGTGCGCGCTTTGATGCGCGCTACGCACCGGGCCTCGTGGGCCAGGGCGTGAGCGCCGATCTGGTGGCCGCGAAATGGGGGCTGACGCGCGCCGATCTCGACGCCTACGCGGCGCGCTCGCACGAGCGTGCACATGCGGCGCAAACGAGCGGCGGATTCACGCGCGAGATCGTCGGCATCGACACGCCCAACGGCCATGTGATCGCAGACGAAACCATTCGCCCCGGCACCACGCCAGACAAGTTGGCCGGTTTGAAAGCGGTGTTCGAGAACGAAGAGCTCTCCGCCCGATTCCCGCAAATCCACTGGAGCACCACCGCCGGCAACGCTTCGCAAATGACCGACGGTGCAAGCGCCATGCTGATCATGAGCGAGCAGCGCGCCACGCAACTCGGACTGCGCCCACGCGCACGGTTTGTGGCCTTCGACGTGGTGGGCGACGACCCGCTCTACATGCTCAGCGCGCCCATTCCCGCCACACAGCGAGTGCTCGCCAAGGCGCGCATGCAGCTCGACGCCATCGACCATTACGAGATCAACGAGGCCTTTGCCTCGGTACCGCTCGCCTGGCAAAAGGAAATGAAGGCCGACGGCGCACGCCTGAACCCACGCGGCGGAGCCATCGCGCTCGGCCATCCCCTCGGCGCATCCGGCATTCGCCTGATGACCACCATGCTGCACGCCATGGAGGACAGCGGCCAGCGCTACGGCCTGCAATCCATGTGCGAGGCCGGCGGCATGGCCAACGCCACCATCATCGAGCGGCTGTGAGCCGCGCAGCGCTGTAAAACTTCAGGAACGCAACATGCAACTGACCAAAGGAATGACCGCCATCGTCACCGGAGGCGTGTCGGGGCTCGGCGAAGCCAGCGCCATCGCACTCTTGGAACGCGGCCTGAATGTGGTGGCCGTCGATCTCAACGAAGAGCGCGGCGCGGCCATGGAGCAGCACTACGCCGGACAACTGAAGTTCATCAAAGCCGACGTGGCCGATGGCGAGCAGATGCAAGCCGCCATCACCGCCGCCGAGACATTCGGTGAGTTCCGCGCACTGATTCACTGCGCCGGAGTCGGCGGCCCGGTGCGTTTGGTGGACAAGGACGGCAATCCCGGATCGCTCGAAAAATACACACAGATCGTGCGCGTCAACCTCATCGGCACGTTCAACACGCTGCGCCTGTCGGCCGCGTCGATGGCGAAGAACGCACCGATCGATGAAGAGCGCGGGGCCTGCGTGCTCACCGCGTCGGTGGCGGGCTACGAAGGCCAGATCGGCCAGATTCCCTACGCCTCGGCCAAGGCCGGCATCATCGGCATGACCCTCGTCGCCGCGCGCGATCTGGCGACCAAACGCATCCGCGTCTGCACCATCGCGCCCGGCCTGTTCGACACCCCGATTCTTGCCAAGCTGCCCGACGACATCCGCCAATCGCTGGCCGCATCGGTGCCCAATCCACCACGCCTCGGAAAGCCGAATGAATATGCGCTGACCGCCCTCCATATCCTTGAAAATCCCATGCTCAACGGCGAAACCATTCGCCTCGACGGCGCGATTCGCATGCAACCGCGCTGAGCCGAGCCAGGCCACACCTCATTCAGGAATTTCAGGAGACCCTTCATGTCAGAACCATCCCCGTTGCTCGTCGAAATCCGCGGCAACATCCAGATCATGACGCTCAACCGCCCGGAAGCACGCAACGCCGTGACGCTGGAAATGGCCGAGGCGATGGTTGCGGCGCTGGACGCGCTCGACGCCAATCCCGCGCTGAGCGTCGGCATCATCAACGGCGCAGGCGGCACGTTCTGCGCGGGCATGGACCTGAAAGGCTTTCTGCAAGGCAAGCGCCCCACAGTCCCCGGTCGCGGTTTCTGCGGCATCACCATGCAGCCCCCGCGCAAACCGATCATCGCGGCGGTGGAAGGCTACGCGCTGGCCGGTGGCTTTGAGGTCGTGCTGTCCTGCGACCTGATCGTGGCCTCGCGCGAAGCGAAATTTGGCCTGCCCGAAGTGAAGCGCGGCCTCGCCGCCGCCGGTGGTGGACTGCTGCGTTTGCCCCAGCGCATGCCGTACCACATCGCCATGGAATGCATCCTCACCGGCGACATGCTGAGCGCCGAGCGCGCCCACCAAAACGGCCTGATCAACCGCCTGACCGAACCCGGCGCGGCATTGGACGCGGCCATCGAACTGGCGAACGCCGTGGCGGCCAACGGCCCACTCTCGCTGATCGCCAGCAAACGGGTGGCCACCGAATCCGTCGATTGGACGCGCGAAGAGATGTTCGACAGGCAGGCCGAAATCACCAATCCGGTCTTCGCCTCACAGGACGCACGCGAAGGTGCTTCGGCCTTTGCCGAAAAGCGCAAGCCTGTGTGGAAAGGCGTTTGAGGCAAGCCTAGTGGCTTGAGGGATTGCGGCCTGTTCTTGCCTGCCACCTTCGTGCAGGCAAGAACAGGTTGCCGTTTTCGTGCGTCGACAGAAATTTCCGGAATCTTAGGCATTGCCCAACCCTCTCGGGAGACAGTCATGACATTCAACTTTCGGCGCACTACTCTTCAAGGCATCGCTGTTGGTGCGGCCCTGTGGGCACTTGCAGGATCGCAAAGCATCGTGCACGCCGAGTCCAGTTGGCCGACACGCGCCATCACATTGATCGTGCCCGGTGCGGCGGGTGGGTCCACCGATATTCCCGCGCGTCTACTGGCGCAAAGATTGAGCGAGCGATTGGGTCAACCCGTCATCGTGGACAACAAACCTGGCGCTGGTGGATCGCTGGGTTCCAGCATCGTCGCGCGGGCTCAGCCCGATGGCTACACCGTACTGGTCGGCAATACGGGCTCCAATGCCATCAACTACAGCGCCTACCAAAAGCTCAGCTACAAACCGACCGATTTTGTGGCGCTCACCGACATGATTTCGTTTGCCAACGTGCTGGTGGTTCCGACCAAGTCTTCCGTCAAAAGTCTGGATCAACTCATAGCCACCGCCCGCAAGGAGCCCGGAAAACTCGCATTTTCATCGGCAGGCGTAGGCCAAACCACGCACTTGATGGGAGAGCTTTTCAAGGAGCGCACCAGCACCAACGTCATCCATGTGCCCTACAAAGGTTCAGCCCCTGCGACGATGGCCATCGTGAGCGGAGAGACGCAATTCATGTTCGACAACATGACCGCTTCGCTCGCGCACATCAAGGATGGAAAGTTGCGCCCCTTGGCGGTCACCGGAGACACGCGCGAGCCTGAGTTGCCCAATGTGCCGACGATGACCGAGTTGGGCATGAAAGACTTCAACAAGGTCGGTTGGATGGGCTTTTTCGTGCCCGCCAAAACACCCCCCGAAGTCGCCAGGAAACTCACCGAGCATTTGATCGCTGTGCTGCAAATGCCCGATGTACAAAAACGCTACCGAGAGCTGGGAGGTCGTCCTGGCGGCATGCCTTCGGCGCAATTCGATACGCTGGTGAGCGACGACCAGAAAACCTGGGGCGAGCTGATCACCAGCCAAAAACTTCAGCTCGATTGATGCGTCCGTTTCAGCGCCAGACGCCGCGCGTATCGCCACTGGACAACGCACCCAGCACCGCGTCGGTATGCGCACCTGCGGCGCAGATCTCGGGCGTGTCGTAGGCCTTGCCGTCAAAGCGCGGCGCGGGCGCTGCCTGCAGCACGCCGCCCTGCTCGTTGTAGACGCCACGCGCCTGCATGTGCGGATGCTGCGACGCTTCGAGCGGACTCAACACCGCGCCAAAACACACGTCCGTCGACTCGAACACCTGCTGCCAATGTGCGCGCGGGTGCTGCAGAAAGAGGCTCTGCAAGCGGGCTCGGCGCTTGGGCCATGCGGCCTGGTCGGCCTGGGGTGTGGCGAAGTCGGCGTCGTCCTTCAAATCGAGGATCTCCAACAGCAGCGCATAGAACTGCGGCTCGATCGCGCCGATGGTGATGTGGTGGCCGTCGGCGCACACATAGGTGTCATAGAACGGCGCGCTGTCGTACACGCTCTTGCCACGCTCGTCGGCCAGAACGCCGCGTTGGCGGGTGCTCAATCCGAGGTTCAGCATGTGCGCCGAGCCGTCGACAATCGCGGCGTCGACCACCGTGCCCTGGCCGGTCTGGCGGGCCTGGGTGACGCCTGCGAGCACGCCGGTGATCAGGTAGAGCGCACCGCCGCCGATATCGCCGACCATCGCAAATGAAGACACCGGGCGCGCGTCGGCGGGACTGCAGCCCCAGAGCGCGCCGGCGACCGACGCGTAGTTGTTGTCATGTCCCGCGCGGGGTGCGAGCGGGCCGGTCTGGCCCCAGCCGGTCATGCGGCCGTAGACGAGTTTGGGGTTCACCTTCAGGCATTCCTCGGGGCCCAGCCCCAGGCGCTCCATGACGCCCGGGCGCATGCCCTCGATCAACACATCGGCGTTGGCGACCAGCGACAGCACGAGCTGTTTGCCTTCCTCGCTCTTGAGATCGGCAAACACCGAGCGCTTGCCGCGGTTGAGCAACGTGCCCGTGGGGCCGGTGTTCTCTGCCGGGCGCACCACGGAAATCACATCGGCGCCCAGATCGGCCAAATGCATTGCGCAGAACGGACCCGGGCCGAGGCCGCCGATTTCCACTACGCGCAGACTGTCCAAAACCTTGCTCATTCTTTTGTCTCCTGATGGGTATTGATGATGGGGTGCCGTTCGATGTCACGACAGGCTGGATGCGCCCAGCACGCCCTCGACCGAGCGCACAAGCGTGATCAGGCGCGGGCCGATGTCGGTTTCCAGTTCGCGGCTCTTGGGGATGTAGCTGGGGATGGATGCGGCAAACACCCAATACTCGCCGTCGATGGGCTGGGACAGCGGCACGGCGATCGATTGAATCTCGCGGTGCAGGTCGCCGTGGCTGCGGCAAAAGCCGTGTTCGGCCAAGTCGCGCTCTGCGTCCACCAGGCGTTCGCGCAAGAGGGCTGCGCGCTCGGCGTCACGCTCGGCGAGGGATTGCAGATAGGCCTCGCGCTCGTCGGCAGGCAGGCACAGCAGGTAGGCGCGCCCGGTGGCGGTGCGCGACAGCGACATGCCGACGCCGATCTCGGGCGTGAACACCTTGTTTTCCATGCCGTTGGCGAGTTCGGCCAGCACCAGCTTCTGGCCGGCTCCCACGCCGATCTGGATCTGGCCGCCCATGTAGTTGGCCAGCTCCATCATCTGCGGGCGCGCAAACTGGCGCATGCGCATGCGGGCCAGCACAGGGGACGCGAGATTGAGCAGGCCGATGCCGGGTACGAACTTCGAGAGGCGCTCCGAATAGCGCAGCAGACCCAGCTCGCACAGGGTCTCGGTGAGTCGAAACAGGGTGGGTTTGGGGAGCCCGGTGAGCTCCATGAGTTCCTTGCCGCTGAGTTCCTGCCGCTTGTTGGTGAAGCAGCCGAGGATGGAGACCCCGCGCACCAGGGCACTCACCAGCTTGCCATCGGCATCTGAACTCATAAAAGACCTCGAATAGTTATCTGGATGAGACAGATGTCCCGAATTTCCAAATTCTATTCAAAAGCAGGGGTTCGCGCAGGCAAAAGAAAAGCTCCAACGCCTAAGACGGTGGAGCCTGACTCAGTTTCATCGTGCCGAGCCGCATGAGCGCTCAGGCACGTTGAAGAACCAAATTATTGGTTTGCGATTTCCAAACGAGCTGCACGAGCTTCTTGGATGAATTCGATCAAAGATTCAATAACGTTACGCATGGTGATACTCCCATGAGATGCCTTTGGGGCAAACCGCGATATGCATCTCGTACATCGCATTTGCTAGGGTTGGCACTTAAGCGTTTACCCTATGAGCCTAAGTATAAACCACAATGTGCCGTTTGCGCTGCATTGCAACATGAGCACATGACACCTAGGGTTAATACTAGGGTTTTTCACCACACCTCTCGGGAGCCCTCTCAGGCGCTGCGCATCGCTCTCATCACTCCTCTGCGGTCCATTCCACCTGTGCGCCCAGGCTGCGCAGGTTTTCCACAAAGCGTGGATGGGCGCGGCGGATCGGGGTGGCGTTGCGGATTTCCGAGCGGCCTTCGATGCTCGCGGCCACCATGAACAGGGCAATCGCCACGCGGATGATGTACGGGCTCTCGACGGTGGCCGGTGCCAGCTTGCTGCCGCCGAAGGTGATGATGCGGTGCGGATCGGACGAGAACACATGGGCGCCGAACTTGGACAGCTCGCCGGTCCAGCCCAGAGCGCCGTCATACACCTTGTTCCAGAACATCGCATTGCCCTCGGCGGACACGCCGAGTGCGATGAAGATCGGCAGCAGGTCCACCGGGAAGTACGGCCACGGCGCGGCTTCCACCTTGGTGAGGGTGTTGCTGGTGAACGGCGTCTGCACCTTGAGCACGCCGTCACGCGTGGCGCGCGACCAGCCATCCTTGTGCTCCACATGGATGCCGAATTTGGCAAACGTGCGGTCGATCAGCGGAAAATTCTCGGGGGCCGAATTCTTCACGACCACATCGCCACCGGTAATCGCGCCGAGCGCGAGGAAGGTGGTGATTTCGTGGAAGTCTTCGTCGAATCGGAACTCGCCGCCGCCCAGTTTGGCACCGCCGTGCACCGTGACGCGCGAGGTGCCCAGGCCCTCGATCTGCACGCCCAGCATCTGCATGAAGCGGCAGAACTCCTGCACGTGCGGCTCGGACGCCGCGTTGTTGAGCGTGGAGGTGCCTTCTGCCGCTGCAGCGCAGAGCACGAAGTTTTCGGTGGTGGTGACCGAGGCGTAATCCAGCCAATGGTTCACGGCCTTGAGCGGGCCGGAGCGCTGGATCAGCAGCGAGCCGAGCGCGCGTTCGACATGGCCGCCGAAGTTGCGGAACACCTCGACGTGCGGATCGATCTCGCGCACGCCCAGCGTGCAGCCCTTGACGTTGTCTTCGAGCCGCGCCACGCCAAAGCGGGCCAGCAGCGGCGGCACCAGCATGATCGAAGAACGCATTTCTTCGGGCAGATGGTGTTTGGCCGCATCGAAATGCGTGTCTTTGTGGTGCAGGTCGAGCGTGCCGGTGTCGCTGTCCCAGCGGACGTCACTTCCGAGCACGCGAAAGATGTCGAGGATCTTGCGAACGTCGGTGATGTCGGGAACGCCCACCAGCTTGAGGGGTTCTTGAGTGAGCAAGGTTGCGCACAGGATCGGAAGCACCGCGTTCTTGTTGGCGGACGGCGTGATGCGCCCGCGCAGCGGCATGCCTCCATGCACGATCAGATTGGACATGGCAGTGTGGACAGTTTGCAGGAATGAATCGGGAAAATACGGTTGGAACGAGCGAAACGCATCGTCAAACCGCATGAACGCTTTGACCAATTGTCCGCCATCTCCGAACTGTACGCTGTGCGCACTGCCCTCACTCACGCCAAGGCACAAAAGACAATACAAGTTGTGTCAAAAACAATAGCAAATCGCTTTCCCCCCTGTCCCCGACATCCGATCAGGAGCTGGAAGAAAGCTTCATCAGCACCAGGCCGCTCACGATCAACACGGCGGCGGCAATGCGCATCAGGCTCAGGTGCTCGCCCAGAAACACCACGCCGACGATGAACGCGCCGACCGCGCCAATGCCCGTCCAGATCGTATAGGCCGTGCCCAGCGGCAGGGTGCGCATGGCAGCGGCGAGCAGGCCGAAGCTGGCGATCATCGCCACGAGAGTGATCACACTCGGCCACAGCCGCGTGAAGCCGTTCGACTGCTTCATGGAAAACGCCCAGACGATTTCCAGCACACCCGCAAACAGAAGAAAAATCCAGGCCATGACGACTCCTTCAAGAGATCCAAAGAACTTTGACAGGGTCGTCCCAACAGGTCAGAAAGGCCGGAGCGATCAGCTGCTTTGTTGAGCTTTGCTGAATCGACATTCCGCGAGGTCGTCCTCATGGCGCAGGGGCCATCCATTTCCGAGAATCCATTGCGGGCAAACCTGATGCTCACTCGCCGGATGCCTGCATCGTAAGCGAGCCGTGCGCCAACCGCTGGCGTTGGCCAATCGGCCCCGATCGATCTGGGTGGTTGCCGCGCAACAGTCCTCAGCGTTCGGGGGCTGTTTCCAGCGTGTCGTCGGCTCCTGCCTGGATCTCGCGCAGGAAATCGACGACCAGATTCGCGACGATCTCGGGTTCTTCGCGGTAGGGCAGATGACCCAGCCCCGCCAGCATCACCATGCGCGAAGGTCGGCCGCCGCTCAAGCGGGAAATCATTTCGGGCTGCGAGGGCGATCCGTACTCGTCGCGGTCGCCATGCAGGGCGAGCGTCGGGCACAGCACATACGGCAGTCGGTCCTTGATCGTCCACTCCGCAAAATCGGGATGCAGCCAATTCTCGATCCAGGCGTCCAGCACCCAGCGGGTTTTCTCGGCGTGATAGCGCGCAAGACGCGCAAACTGCACTGGGTCGGCATAGACGCCCTGCGCCTCGCGAATGCCGCGCTTGGTGCGCTCTTCCACACACGCCTGTGCGGCGATGGTGATCACCGCTTCGCAGGCATCGGGGAAGGCCTCTGCACAGCACAGCGCCATGCCGCCGCCCACGCTGTGGCCGAGCACGACAAAGCGCGTGATGCCCAGTTGCTGGCGGATGACGGGGAAGTATTTGCTCGCTTCTTCGGAAACGAAGTGCAGCGAGGGTTGATCGCTGCGTGCATCGGACTGGCCAAAGCCGAGTCGGTCATAGGCAATCACCCTGCGACCGCTGAGCACGCTGAGCAATTGGGGAAACTTGCGCCACAACTGCACCGACCCGAGCGAGTCGTGCAGCATGATGATGGGCGCGAGGAGCGCACTGCTTTCGGTGTTCGGATCCCAGCTGCGGACAAACACCCGACCGTGCGGGAATTTGACCCAGTGGTCGGTAACCTGAACCAGTTGCGCTGATTTGTGCAGAAGGTGATTGGCGCTCATATCAAGACCAAAAGCCGCAAAGACCTGCTCCCACAAAGTCAGGCCGCTATCGATTCCACAGCATCCACTGTTTTCGAAGTTTCGACAACCGAATATTCCACCATATTTCCGACGGTTGCGCCGTAATACTGCGCCACGCGCTTGCGCAGCTTGAGCACGGCTTTGTCCTTGCTCACCAGCAAGGCCTTGTGGGCGCTGGCGAGGTCGAGAAAATGCTGGTCGTCGGGGTCGGTGCAGGTGAAGCGAATTTTCTGCGCCTCGGGCACATATTCCACCGCAGCATCGAACGCGGCGAGCACGCCCGCCACGGTCTTGCCGTAGAAGGCCACGCGCGGCGCGATCTGGCTGTATTCGAGCACGCGTTCGAGCTCGATGCGCTGGGCCTGATCGGCGATCCAGCGCACCTTCTTCTCGGCCAGCAGTTCGTGGATCGGCGGCACCAGCGGATCGTCAAAGATCAGCATGTCGAGCACCACGTTCGTGTCCAGAATCACCGGGCGCGGCTCGGGGCCGCTGTAGCCTTCGTTGCATTGAGGCCAACGCAGAACAATCTTCATGCTGCGCTGTCCGCCTGGCCCTCTGCCGGTTTGCGCGGCTTGACCGAGCCCTTGATCATGTCGAAGCAGAACAAGCGGCATTCGATCGGGCCGTTCCACATCGGCGTGCGGCGCGACTCTTTGAGGCGCATCTTGCCGGGCAGCTTCAAGTCCGGCGTGAGCATCCAGCCGCTCCAGCCGCTGTAATTCTTCTTCCAGTGGGTGGCCAACTGGCTGAAGAACTCGCCGCCGTCTTCGGTCTGCGCGGTCTCGCGGCCTGCGCGTTCGACCATCTCCATCCGCTCTTCGGAATTGCGACCGGCGCTACCGGCCGCGGCAATCCGCTCGCCATACGGCGGGTTCAGCAGCATCATGCCGGGCTGCTCGCACGGGGGCATACGCTGCAGCGCATCGCCGCCGCGCAACTGGATGTCGGCGGCCACGCCTGCGCGTTCCGCGTTGTTGGCCGCAAAGTCGACCATCCGGAACGACACGTCCGAGCCGTAAATTTCGACCGGGCTTTTCGGCAGGATCTGCGCTTCGGCCTCGTCGAGCATCACTTCCCAGACATGCTTCTGGAACGGCACGAGTTTTTCAAACGCGAAGCGGCGCAGGATGCCGGCCGGAATGCGGCGCGCGATTTGCGCGGCTTCGATCAGCACGGTGCCCGAGCCGCAGCACGGGTCGTACAAAGGCTTCGGGTCATCACCATGCGGGTCCCAGCCGGTCGCTGCAATCATCGCAGCGGCCAGTGTTTCCTTGAGCGGCGCATCGCCCGTGTCTTCACGCCAGCCGCGCTTGAACAGCGCCTCGCCGGAGGTGTCGATGTAGATCGTCGCCTCGTCGGTGGTCAGGTGCACGTGCACGCGCACATCGGGGTGGCGGGTTTCAACGCTGGGGCGCTCGTCGTTGCGCTTGGCGCGGAAACGATCGGCCACGGCGTCTTTCACGCGCAGCGCGGCAAAGTTCAGGCTTTGCAGCGGGCTGTGCTGCGCCGTCATTTCGATCTTGAAGGTCTCGTGCGTGGAGAACCAGATCTCCCACGCGATTTCGCTGGCAGCGCGATACAGGTCGTTCTCGCTGCGGTACATGGTCTTGGACAACTGCACCAACACGCGCTGCGACAGACGGCTGTGCAGGTTGAGCAGCATGGCATCACGCCAGCTGCCGCGCACCATCACGCCGCCGCGCGCGACCATCAGGTCGTGACCGCTGTAGCCCGTGATGCGGTGCACCTCATCGGCCAGAAAACCCTCGACGCCCGCGGCGCAAGGTAAAAACAAATGCAAAGGATTCATAGAAACTCAATAGATTGCCCGGCTGCCAAAAGCTCGGTTTGGCGCGTGACTCAGTCACGAGGCTACCCGCAAGGATACGCGTTTGCGATTTTCCTTGGGTTTTTTGCAGTTCAGGCGTTGCTCTACAAATGGGAGCACCCATCGCCCCATCATTGACGAAACAAGGAGTTTGGATCGATGGAAGAAATCAGCTGGAACGACTTCATGAAGGTCGAATTGCGCGTCGGCCGCATCGTGGAAGCCGAGATTTTCAAGGAAGCCCGCAAGCCCGCGTACCAATTGCAGGTCGATTTCGGGCCCGAGCTGGGCGTGCGCAAATCGAGCGCGCAGATCACCGCGCTGTATCAGCCGGACGAACTGGTCGGGCGGCTGGTGCTGGCGGTCGTCAACTTTCCGAAGAAGCAGATCGGGCCGTTGATGAGCGAGTGCCTGGTGACCGGCTTTCACAACGCGGACGGGGACGTGGCGCTGTGCGTGCCCGACCTCGACGTGCCGCTGGGCACGCGTCTGCTCTGAGCCCCCAAAAGAAAACGCAGCCGGGGAAATGCTTTTCCGCGGCTGCGTGGGTCGTTAGATGCTCAAGCGCATCAACGCGAACGTCGGCGGTGGACCACAAACGCCAGAGCCAGCAGGGCGCTCATCAGCATCAACGCCCAGTGATCTGTGGCGGGCACGGGCTGCACCACAGGGGGCTCAGGAACGTCCGGCACCGTAATTTTCACGGGTGGCGCGCTCGCGGAGCAGCTGTTCATATTGCCTTCGCAGAACTCCTGCGAGTCGCGGGTCGAGCCCGGCGTCGCGGTGGCGACGTTGGTGATCGAGCTGTTCGCAGCCGCATCGGCCTTGATGTTGGCAGTGACCTGGAAGGTCACCGAGGTACCGGCCGGCAGTCCCGCGATCTGCGCCGCGAGTGCGGTGCCGGTCGCGCTGGTGATGGTCGCGTTCGTGCAATTCACGGTGCAGGTCAACACGCCGTTTTCCAGACCGCTCGGCAGGTTGTCGACCACCGCGACGGCATGCTCGATCGGGCCACTCGCGCTGTTGCCGACCACGATCTGGTACGTCACCGCCGCGCCGCGCGTCGCCTGAGCGCTGCTGGTGAGCGTCTTGGCCACCGTGACCGCGCCGGGAACAATCACCGAGACCGGGAGCGCCGATGACGAACAGGTATTGCCCGTACAGAGGTCTGGAGCCGTTGGCGTCACGATGGCGGTGTTGTTCACCGTTGATCCGTGGGCGGCGTTGGCGGCCACGTTCACCGTCACCACGTAGGTGACCATCGCCCCTGCGGGCAACGAGGCAAGGGTCTGGTTCAACGGCAGAGAAGAACCGGACGCCGCTGGACACACGCTGCCGGCACAGGTCCACGAACCACCGCTGGCGTTGGCCGGCAGTGCATCGCTGACATTCACCGCCTGGTTCACGTTGTTGGTGGTCGAGGGGTTGGAGACCTTGATTTCATAGGTCGCCACTCCGCCCGGTGCGACGGACGCACTGCTGATGAGCCGTTTGCTGATCAACACGCTGCCGGGCAACACGACCGGAACGGCCGCTGCGCTGGCCGAGCAGCTGCTGGTCTTGGTGTCGGTGCAGATGTCTCCGCCGCTGGTGGTCGCGTTGGCGGTGTTGACGATGGAGGCGTATAGCGTGTTGGCGGGGTCGACCGTCAAGACCACATTGAAGGTGACGGTGTTCTGCGATGTAGTTGTGGTCAGAAGTTGCGGTACCGACACATCCATCATCCGCGTGCCTGGATCAAATACACCGTTGGTCAAGCCACCACATGCGGCACCCGAGACACAAGTCCACGTGCCACTGGAAACTCCGTTGGGCAGGGCATCTTGCAACCGGATGGGGTTGGCGACGGGTACCGTTGACGATGCGTTGGTCAGCGTGATTTGGTAATTGAGCACGCCGCCAGGCACGGCCGATGCCGGAGGCAGCGGGCTCGTCAACGTTTTGGTGATTTGCATTGAACCGACGATATTCACCATGACGGTGGCAAAGCAACTATTCGATCCATTCGAGCACACTCCGTTGCCGGGGTTCAATGTGGCCTGGTTGATGGAATTCGCCGAGTTGCCAGAGGCTTTCGCATTGATCACCACAGTCAAAGATCCCTGTGCAGGCACCGTCAGGGCGCTCAAACCCACATCGCCGGTGCCCGAGCCGCAACTCGGGTTGGCCGCGTCCGTCGAAGTGCAACTCCAACTGTCAAAACTGCTCCAATTGGAATTCTTGGGGTCGGCCAGACTCACCCCTGTCGCTGGCACGGTCGATGAATTCGTCACGGTGACGGTGAACTGCACGGGATCACCCGCCACCGCATTGGCCACACTGGCGGTCTTGCCAATGTTCAAGACCGGCACCGGCACCGGCACACAGGCCAACTGGGCGGATGCGTCAAGCGGTGCCTGACTGGGGCTCGCCGTGAAATCGGTTCCCGAGCGGATGGTGTTGGTCAGCGGACTTGCGGTGCCAAGACATTGGGCCGTGGCGCTTGTGGGCCACATGACCTGCGCGGAAATGGAGCACCCATTTGCAGGAAGCGATGCGTTGGCAAGGTGGATGACATTGCTGCCCTGTGCCGCCGCAGTGGCGCCCGTGCAGGTGGTGGTGATCGATGCCGGGTCCACTACCAACGGAGCCGGCAAGTTGTCGGTCACGTTCAGCCCGGAGATCACCGGAGCCGGATGCCACAGCCCCGCCGAGTCCGTATAGCCACCATTGTTCTGAACTTCAATTTTCAGCTCGCTGGTACCACCCGGCGAGAGCACTGCGGGCGTGAACGATTTGGTGATTGTGGGCAACGGTGTGCACGGGCCACCCGGTTTCGTGGCAGCGTCCATGAATGGAGGCAGGACCCTCGCGGCCTGCGCCCCATACCGGACAGAGTCGAACATGCTCGAGTCGGTACTCACCATAACGCAGGCACCCTGAGCCACTCCGCTCGCGTCCTTGTAAGACTCAAACAGCGGAACCACCAACGTGGACGCGCCGTCCACCATTTTGGTTCCAGCCGCCACGCTCATATGAGCGGGCGTGTAAAGGACGTTGTCGACAGGTACATTCTTGTATGCACCGTAGGAATGGCCCAACATTGGATTGAGCCATGCAGCCACACCGTTGGTGGAGTTCGAGTATCGACCTACGGAATTGACAACCTGGCGTTCGGCGCTGCCTCCACGATCCGCAGAGAGAGATATATTCCAGTCGGTCTTGGCATTGATCCAACCATCCTTGAATGCAGCGTTTTCGTCAAAGAGAATGAATGCCCGCGCGACCCGCGTTTTGATGGCCTGATTGATGATGGCAGACGATTGCGGCAAGCTGTTCGCATAGACCGTACATGCGGCAATGACGTCGTACCGACCGCCTCCGGCAGGGAACAGATCACCGATCACCAACGGACTGCCAGGATTGTTGAGCTTGCCATGCACCGTCGTGAGATCACGAACGTCGGTGGGGTCGAGAGGATTGGCGGCGTTTTTCCAGGTCAGAAATTCACGCTCGCAATTGGAAATGATGGTGCGGCCGTCCGAAGGGACTTCCTGCGTCGTCAACAACAGCACATTGGTCGCATTCGCTTGCGCTGAAATCAACCCGATCATCGAACACAGCATGATTGCGGCCAGCCGTGCCAAGCTGGGGCGAACTCGCGCGACTTCAATGAGTGAATTCATACGTACGATCAATAGAAATGGGATTTAGGCTGATTCTATTGTTCGATAGAAAAATTCAACAGGTCTTTGGTTTTCGATATGTAAATTCGTTGCCCCAAGACTACGGAATCTTCGGAAACTCTCCAATTCGCGCCCAATGGCTCAGGAAAATCAACCTCCATGCCGCGAGTCAGTAGGCGATGCCGCGTTGAATAATGTCAATGGACCTCCCGTCACTTTCCCTCACCCGCTAAACTGACTGCCAAGCCAGTCACGTTCCTGAACTTGCGCAACCATGGCATCTTGAATCACCAGTGAATGTCAACCTGACTCGCGGGATCGCATTTGCCCGTTGGTTTTCTACGCGGTGCTCCTCTGTTTATGACCCTGAAAATCGTCATCCTCTTCCTCATCCTGCTTTTCCCGCTGTGCGGGCTGTACATGCACATGCGTGGAAAAGTGCGGCACAAGGCGATGCGCCAGTTGTTCGATCACTCGACCTTCACCTCGCCGATCAACGTGTTCATGCTGGCGTTCTCCAAGGTGCCGCGCACGCCGTTTCTACCGGTGAACACCTTCCCCGAGCTCGAACCCCTACAGTCCCACTGGCGCGAGATCCGCGAAGAAGCGGTGAATCTGCAGAAGAACATGCAGATCAA
>CALMCS010000878.1 GCA_937862875.1 uncultured Comamonadaceae bacterium | reverse complement strand
ATTCGACCAACACCGGTCAAAATAGTTCTATCTATTTTTGAGACACCACACTAGGAGAGCTGCTGGAGCAGTCACGTCCAACATGCAGACCTCTGGACGAAGCTCTGTACATCCACGCCAAAACGCTGGAGGTGAGGCACTACGCCGGGTTCAAAACAGTCCTGAGCAGCTTGGAATTCCAAAGGCCTGACCTACCTCGATTAGATGTAGTCGGTATAAGAGAGGCCAGGGCACAGTGGCTAGATGAGATTGACTATGGAAACACCGTCGAGAGTTTCAGGAACATAGCTGAGGCCTTTTTCGATAGGCCTGTCAACAACGCCCAGGTTAAAAATGCAACCCAGCTAGCAAGACACGTGTTGAAGCACTACTTATGGATCACAGAGGGTGTCCCGTTCGCGATTCGCTTGCCCATTCCCTTCGTCAAAATGTTTGCAGCAGTAATGTATGCACTTCAGCTTGGTAACGATCCTGCCGCTCACAACCACATCCCTCACATCTTTGGCCTGGGCCAAGCACCTAAGAGCATCGTGACTGCGATTGAGGGGGAAGTCAACGAACGGCATGAGGAGTTTGAACACATCATCGTGGACGCGGTGGACTGGTACAGGGCAGCTCTCCTCAATTCGCTTCCTCTGCAGAGGGCAATCTTGGAGATGCGTGACGTGATCGAGCAGGGTGTGGGGCGTCTGTGTGAAGTCAACGACCTGGATGTGATGGAGAAAGCACTGGCCATGATGGTAAGAGCCCCAACTGCCAAAGAATGGGGGAGCTTGAAGGATCTGGGCACCCTGCATGCCCCCTGCTCGGTTGAGCTGGGGGCTTCCGCTTTTCTCATCCGTCGCTGACTGGCCTTTCTGGGCGGTGTTCATTTAAAATGCCTGTTCATTCGCAATGAACATGGCGAAAAAATGAACAACAACGGCATTCTCACTAAGGCGACCTTGGCCACAAGCCCCATCTTGAACTGGGAGGTTCTTGAAAACCGGGCCCTTCCATCACCAGGCGATGCAGATGCCTTCCTTGCATTGCGCATGAAGGATGGTGCGGTTCACCGGTTCGCGGTGGAAGTCAAGACCGTAGTGCGAATTGAAACCTTGAGAGCACAGGCAGCCCGTAGTTCAACAATCTCTCGTCACCCAAGTGGGCTAGTTGTTGTTCCGTACATGTCGAAGACAAATGCCACCCTTTGCCAGGAAGCCGGGTTGAACTTCATAGACACAGCTGGGAACGCCTTCATCGACGTTCCCGGTTGCTATGTCTACATCACGGGCAAGCAACGGCTTGAACAAGAGCCTGTTGGATCTGGCCATGAGGTGATGGGGTCTGCAAGCGCCTTGCGGGTCATCTTCACTTTACTGACAGAACCTAACATGCCGGGAAGCCCAATCCGCGACATTGCGACAAAAGCGGGGGTCTCACTCGGCTCAGCAGCGAAAGCGATGGAAGGTCTACGACGCCTGGGCCACTTGAGCCCCGGTGATACCAAAAGCCGCAGACTTCTCGCTGTTGACACCCTGCGGACCGAGTGGGCCCGCAACTACCCCATCGCACTGCGCAACAAGCTCAAGCCTCAGCGGTACGCACCGCAGAATGAATGGTGGTGGAAGGATGTCAAGCTGCAGCCGGAAGAAGCGGCTTGGGGTGGTGAGGTGGGGGCCACGCTCAAGACCTCCTATCTGCAGCCCGAGCAGGCCACCCTCTACTGCTGGAAGGATCGAGGAAGATTGTTGATGCAGCATCGCCTACGACCCGATCCCAACGGCACTGTTGAAATCCTCGACGCCTTCTGGACGCCTCCCAGTTCCAGCGCTGAGCCCATCGCACCTTTACTGCTGATCTACGCGGACCTCATGACCAGCCTGGATGGCCGCAACCGCGAGGTGGCAAACCTACTGAGAAAAGACATCTTCGATGCTGAAACGGCTTCCTGACCGCGACATAGACCCTATATTGCGCGCGATCCTGGAGCAGGCGCGCAACGCTACCGATGCACTGGAAATTCCATTCTTCGTGGGCGGCGCCATGGCTCGGGACATCATCTTGACCCACGTCTTCGGGCAGGAAGTGAAACGCGCAACACGCGACGTGGACCTCGGACTCTACCTTGACGGCTGGGACCGCTTCCGGAAACTGAAAGATGTACTGGTTGCGAAAGGCTTGTTCCACACAGTGCCTGGCAAGCCCCATCGACTGCACTACGGATATCCAACTGGCATCCCACTAGATCTGATCCCATTTGGGGGCATTGAGCACCCTGTAGGCGAGATTGCGTGGCCTCCAGGCAACGACGTAGTGCTCAACGTGGCAGGGTTTGAGGACGCGTATCGTAGTGCGCTGGTAGTAGACCTCGGTGGGGGACTGGTCATCAGAACATGTGCCCTTCCGGCCCTTGCCGTGCTTAAACTCATCGCATGGCATGACCGTCGCAAGTCTTCCAACAAGGACGCCACCGATCTGCTGTTCATCGCACAGAACTATGCTGCCGCCGACAACATGGATCGGCTCTATCAAAGCGAGTCCGAGCTGATGGAAGCTGTTGACTACAACCCTGAATTGGCAGGCGCCTACTTGCTTGGCAAGGACGCAGCACTACAGTCGGGAAACGATACTGCGGCTTTTGCCAAAGCCATCCTTGAAAACGAGGTGTTGCAACAGGAGTTGATCGACCAAATCGTACGTGCGAAAGCGGCATCGCAAAGTCGCGAAGATGAGCAGAGGTATACCCAGTACCTGGACGGATTCCGCACGAGCTTCCTCAAACAACTGAGTGAACTCGGCCAGTAACAATATAGGATCTTTGCAAGTTTATGAGAACGATTCCTAAAGCCGTTCCTACTGAATGTGCAAATGCCATTGGCTCGCCAGGCTCGAGGTTTGCAGGTTCAACGAGAACCTACACGTGGGCTGGAAGGCGTACATCGCACGGGGGGTGGTTCCATCGAGGAGGCTGCAGAGCACTTTTGCTCGATGTCTCGGACTTTGCTCTCCAGCGACCCGGATTGTCGCCAACACAAACCTCCGATTGTTGTGCTGGAGGCGTTTGACCGGTTGCTGGCATCGGATGCGGAGATCCGGGATAAGCTGCTCAGCGATGCTGAGGCGACGCAGGAGTTGGACCTGAGCCTGAGGGCCGCGATGGCAGAAGGACTCATCGTTGCTGCCAAAGATGCGGGGCTGACCACTGGCCCGAGGCTGGACTCTGACTGGTGGCTGCATGACAACCCGGCTTCGAGCGACCCACGGGCCCAGTGGCGCCGGGACAGATCTGCGGAGTGTCGCAGGTGGGTCCTGATCGCGTCGGTGTGGTTTGTCCTGGCGTGGGTGCTGGGGGCGCTGTTTGATCCGCTGGCGCTGTATGAACAGGGCACGCAGCGAATCACAAACTGGGGCGGGGTGGACTGCCTGCTGTGGTTGGCGGTGTCGCTGGTGCCGGTGGCTGATTGGCGCTTGAAGGTGTACTGCGACCGCTATGTGAAGTGAGTAGGGCGGGTGTCTGCCGCTCAACAGTCACTCGCGGTTGAGCCGCACGCCTGCGAGGAACCCATTGGCAAAGGTGGTGCGCAGCAGAGCCCCCAGGTCTTTGTCGCTGGAGTTGCATGATGGCATCAGGCCGCGCGAGTGCTCGCGCACGTTGGGATCTTCAGAGTAGCTGGTGGCCAGGATGTCAATCGCGATCCTAAGGTGCGGGGGGATGTCGTCGTCCTCCTGATTGCGCTCTTCCTCGTCCTCTTCGAGCTCTGTGAATCGCCCCGGTATTCGCGGAGGCTGTTTGGTTTAAGTCAGGCCACCACCATGGAGGTCTGACTGGCGAGTTGCCGGTAATAGTTTGCCTCAGCTTCTGCGGGCGGTATGTATCCGATGGGACCGAGCAACCGGTGATGGTTAAACCAGGACACCCATTCAAGCGTGGCCAGTTCCACCGATTCACGGGTTGGCCATGACCGCCGGTGAATTACCTCGGCCTTGTATAGCCCGTTGATCGTCTCGGCCAAGGCGTTGTCGTAGCTGTCGCCCTTGCTGCCCACCGAGGGCTCGATGCCAGCCTCTGAGAGACGTTCGCTGTAGCGAATGCTGACGTATTGCGACCCCCTGTCGGAATGGTGAATCAAGGCGCCATCACGCTCGGGTTGCCGGGCATACAGCGCCTGCTCCAGGGCATCCAGAACGAATTCTGTGTGCATTGAGGTGCTGACCCGCCAGCCCACGATGCGCCGGGCGTACACGTCGATCACGAAGGCCACGTACAGCCAGCCCTGCCAGGTCGAGACGTAGGTGAAGTCTGAGACCCACAGCTGGTTGGGCCGCTCGGCCTTGAACTGTCGGTTAACCCGATCCAGTGGACACGGTGCCCTCATGTCACTGATGGTGGTACGCACCACCTTGCCACGGCGCACGCCCTGCAAGCCTAGGCGCTTCATCAAGCGCTCGACCGTGCAGCGGGCAACGACAACTCCCTCCCGGTTCATCTGCTTCCAGACCTTGTCGGCACCATAGACCCGCATGTTGGCCTGCCAGACACGCTTAATGTGCGGCACCAGGGTGTCGTCACGTTGGGCGCGCGGACAGCGCAGTTGGGGATTGCGTTGATGGGCGGCATACCGCCAATAGCCTGACGGAGCGATCTGCAGCACCTTGCAGATCGACTCGACCCCGTAGGCCTGTCGATGCTGATCGATGAAGCCCTTCAGGACTTCAGACGGCGGTCGAGCTCCGCCTGGGCGAAAAACGCGCTGGCCAG
>CALMCS010000877.1 GCA_937862875.1 uncultured Comamonadaceae bacterium | reverse complement strand
GATGAATTGGTGCAGTTGTGCGAACGCAAGCTCGCCATCGCCTGCTCTGTGTTGGCGAGCCAGCAGGTGTTGCTACGTGAGGAAGAAGAAAACGAGAAAGAAGCAGAGGCCGGTTCCGTACATTCCACGGCCGTGCAAGCGCAGGACTCCATGGGCTTTTTCATCGCAGAAGTACCTGGCCGCAGCAGCGTGCCGCCCGCGTACGGGCCGCAACTCGAGCGCTCGATTCTCGGTTTGGTTCAAGAGCAATCGCAGCGCCTGCAAACCATGCAGGCCGAGATCGACTTGGCCCGCACCGCGTTGCAGGAGCGCAAGGCCATCGAGCGCGCGAAGGGTGTGCTGATGAATCTGCGCCACATGAGCGAGAGCGAGGCCCACAAGCTGCTGCGCCAAACGGCGATGAATCAGAACCGCCGCATGCTCGACGTGGCGCAGGCGGTGCTCTCCACCGCGCAGTTGCTGCCCGCCGAACTCGGTTGAAGGGAGCGCGGCGTGCACTGAACAACGCACCAAAGCGCAGCGCATGCGCCCACATGGGGACGCTGACGCACCAGAACCGGGCCGTTTCAAGGGTGAACGCGAGCAAAGAATGGCTTGGGGCACATGGCACGGTTCGTGCAAGTTATCGCAGTGAGAGCTGACCAACGACGGCCAGGTCTCGACAAACATTTCCAGTGATTTGTGGACAACGGTGTCCCGCTTGATTCAGTCTGCCGCGCGCAGATGGACAGGCGGACGCCGTTTTTTTTTGCCTTTCCGATTTCGTCACCCCGATGTTCGATGGAGTTCCGACATGAACAAGAATGAAACTGCAAGCGCTTCTGTGAATGCTGCTTCCGCCAATGAAGAACGGCGCGGCTTCTTGCGCCGCACGGCGGGCGTTGCTGCCGGTGCGGCCCTGTACAGCGCGTTGGGTCACAACGGCGTGTGGGCTGCGGGCTCGGACGCGCCGGAGAAAAAGGAAGTCAAGATCGGCTTCATTCCGCTCACCGATTGCGCCAGCGTGGTGATGGCTTCGGTGCTGGGCTTCGATCAGAAATATGGCGTCAAGATCGTCCCGTCGAAGGAAGCCAGTTGGGCCAGCGTGCGCGACAAGCTGGTGAACGGCGATCTCGATATGGCGCATGTCCTCTATGGCCTGATCTACGGCCTGCACCTGGGCGTGGGCGGGCCGCAGAAAGACATGGCCGCGCTGATGACGCTGAACCGCAACGGGCAGGCCATCACGCTGTCGAAAAAACTCGCCGACAAGGGCGCGGTGGATGCGGGCAGTCTGGCCAAGTTGATGGCCAGTGAAAAGCGCGACTACACCTTTGCGCAGACCTTCCCCACGGGCACGCACGCGATGTGGCTGTACTACTGGTTGGCGAGCGCCGGCATCCACCCGTTCAAGGACGCCAAGATCATCACCGTGCCCCCGCCGCAGATGGTGGCCAACATGCGCATCGGCAGCATGGACGGCTACTGCGTGGGCGAGCCCTGGGGCCACCGCGCGATCATGGATGGCGTGGGCATCACGGCCATCACCACGCAGGACATCTGGCGCGATCATCCGGAAAAAGTGTTGGGCACGACCGGTGACTTTGCGAACAAGCACCCCAACACCGCACGCGCCGTGATGATGGCGATTCTGGAGGCCAGCCGCTGGATCGACGCGAGCCTGCAGAACAAGCAAAAGATGGCCGAGACCGTGGCGGCCAAGGCCTATGTCAACACCAGCGTGGATGTGATCGGCGAGCGCATTCTGGGCCGCTACCAGAACGGCCTGGGCAAGACCTGGGACGACCCGAATCACATGAAGTTCTTTGCCGATGGCGAAGTGAACTTTCCCTACCTGTCGGACGGCATGTGGTTCCTCACCCAGCACAAGCGCTGGGGTTTGCTCAAGTCGCATCCCGATTATTTCGCCACCGCCAAACAGATCAACCGCACCGCGCTGTATGCCGAGGCCGCGTCGCAACTCAAGGTCAGCGTACCCAAGTCGCCAATGCGCAGCAGCAAGTTGATGGACGGCGTGGCGTGGGACGGCAGCGATCCGGCGCGCTATGCGGACGCTTTCAAGGTCAAGGCCTGAGCGCTCCCCACCCATCGCGCCCACAGAGTCATACGGTTCAACTTTCGCTACTGGAGCACATATGGTCAGCGCAATATTTCACGGTCCTGTCGACGTTGCCGATATGGCAGAGAAGGCATCGGAAAAGCCCATCGCCGCAGACACGCGTGAGGTGATCAAAAGCATCCCATCATCGCGCACGGCATCTGCTGCCAAGGCGCACGCGCTGCCGCTTCGCAAGCGCCTTGTTCACCGACTTGGCGCTTGGTTCAATCACGCCTTGCCGCCGCTGCTTGGACTGGCCTTTCTGCTGGTGAT
>CALMCS010000876.1 GCA_937862875.1 uncultured Comamonadaceae bacterium | reverse complement strand
ATGCGGCGTCAGGTTTCGTCGGCCGGCCAGGTCCCGGTGACACCGCACACCAACGGTGGGAAAAGCTATTTTCTGCATGACCTGCTGGTGAAACTGATCTTCGCGGAGTCACATCTCGCCGGACGCAATGTGAAGTGGGAACGCCGAGCACGAGCGTTGACATATGTTGGATACGGACTTTCGCTGATGCTGTTGGTGGGTGCCATCGGTGCGTGGATGCTCAGTCACGACAATAACCGCCAGTATCTTGCGCGCGCTGGACAGAACGCAGACGGAGTGTCCCAATCGCTCGAGCACTTCAACAACGACGCCACCGACTTGGGCGCGTTGCTTCGGTTGCTTGGGCAAGTCAACCACATTGGCGATGGCCCGGAATTTCAGCACAAGCACCCACCGTTGACCTATCGCTATGGCTTGTACCAAGGCGAGAAAGTGAGTGCGGCAACCCGTCATGCCTACGAACGCATGTTGGAGTCCGGGCTGCTTCCCTTTGCGGCCAGGCGTTTGGAGGCGCAACTTCAGAATCCTCCCGTGGATGATCTGGAATATCTCTACGAGGCATTGAAGGCCTACCTCATGCTGCAGCAGGCGGAACGCTACTCGCCCGAGCACCTGCGCCATTGGCTCGGTATGGACTTCAAGCGCGTGTTGCTCCCGGATGCGGACCCCCAAACAGCGCAAGCGATCGACAAGCATCTCGCGGCGCTGTTTTCCCAATCCAGGGTCGTGAGTTCTCCATATCCCAAGAATGACGCGCTTGTCAATTTGGCTCGAGTCAAATTGTCTGCCTTGTCCGCGTCTCAGCGCGCCTACTACCGGCTGCGCAGCAGTCTCCTGCAAAAGGACCTGCGTGAGTTCGGATTGCTGGACGCAGCGGGGCCACAGGCAGCCAACGTCTTCACCCGAAAAAGCGGCCAGCCGCTCAATCGCGGCGTGCCGGGGCTTTTCACCTACCAAGGGTATTGGGATGTGTTCGACAAGAATGTGAACGGTGTCATGAAGGAGGTGAGTGACGACGAGGGTTGGGTGATGGGCTTGCCCGCGCAGAACGTGGCCGTCCAGTTGGGCGATGCCATGCAAGGCAAGTTGGTGCGTGAGGTGCGCCTGCTTTTCTTGCGCGAATACCAGCAGACCTGGGCGCAGTACCTGCAGGACGTCGTGCTGATACCCGGAGATTCACTGCAATCCTCCATTCAGCGCATGCGCGTGCTGTCCGCGCCGGACTCGCCGTTGCCCCTGTTCATCCGCTCCGTGGTGAAGGAAACCACCTTGCTGCGCGAGCCAGACAAGGGTCAACAGACGGTGGTGGACAAAGTGGCGAACAAGATCAAAAACACGCGCAACGATCTGGAGCGGGTTGTGGGCCCGGTTGCCGCGGCCCACACCCTGCGCGAGAACAAGGATGAGCGCATCGTTGACGATTACTTCGAGCCACTGCGCCGTCTGGTGGGCGCGCCCGGCCAGCAAGGTCAAGGCAGTTTTCCTATCGACGCGCTGCTCAAGACACTGGACGAATATTACGGAACCTTGATGGCCGCAGATGCGGCGCAGCGCTCGGGCGGAACTCCGCCACCCAATGACTCTGTCATGCGCCTGAAAGCCGAGGCGTCGCGCCTACCAGCACCGCTCGGGCAGATGCTGGGAGGTATTGCCAACAGCACGAGCCGGGAGATCATGACCATGGGGCACGCCAGAGTCGATGCGGAACTTCGCGCCAATGTGGGTGATTTCTGCCGCCAGGCCGTTGCGGGGCGCTATCCGCTCAACCGCGCTGCGAGCAATGAGGTGACGCCCCAAGACTTTGCGAGGCTGTTCGGCAGTGGCGGGTTGATGGACGACTTCTTCAATCGACAACTTGCGCCCATCGTCGACACCACGACATGGACGTACAAGAAAAATATCGATGGTAGCTCGGCTGGAGGAGGGGCCAACCTTGGGGCATTCCAGAAGGCGGGGGTGATCAAGAACGTGTTCTTTTCCGCAGGTGATGCCATTCCCCGGTTGCGGATCGAAATGAAGGTGGTCGAGATGGACTCGTCCATCTCCAATATGGCCCTGGATGTGGATGGATCGGTGCTGCGGTACGCTCACGGTCCGCAACTGAGCCAACCCGTGCCATGGCCGGGGCCGCGCGGGAGGCAGCAGGTATCACTTCAAATTACCGATCAGAACGGGGGGCAAAGTGCGCTCTCGACAGAAGGCGCGTGGGCCTTGCACCGATTCATTGACAAGGCCCAGATCACCGCGGGCAGTCGCCCGGGATCATTCAACGCCACGGTTGTGGTGAATGACCGCAAGGTGGTGTTTGAAGTGACGGCGGGCAGCGTTCAAAACCCATTTCGGCTTTCGCAGCTGCAATCCTTTTCCTGCCCGGGCTGACGCTGCTTTGTGAAAGCGCTCCATATGCATCAGCAACGGGACGAACAAATCCACGGATCAAA
>CALMCS010000875.1 GCA_937862875.1 uncultured Comamonadaceae bacterium | reverse complement strand
CATGGCGTCCTCGATTCGCGGAGATTCAAATGATTTCCTCCGGAGTCCTGATCGCTTGTGCCGTCTTCGGCGCAGGTGCGTTTGGCTTTTTCGTAGGGTTTTTCACTTCCAGCGCGAAGGCACCTCGAGCTGAAGTTTTCCCGCTGACACATGTGTCTTTCGACTCCGGAATGTCCAGGCTGGAAAAACTTCGATTTCTCGATATGGCTGCTGAATTGGTGCGGAAGGGTGCCTTAGGCCAGACCGACAAGCTTGGTGATAACGCCACCAGCAATGACAAGGAATAGCCAAATGAATGCCTTCTTGATGCTTGGTCCGCGCTTTTCCCAGAACGCTCTCAGCGGAGGGCTGTTGAAACCAAGCATCCCGAAGTCACCGCCATCGTACGTGTACACGCTCTTGTCCCAATGCTTGACCTTCCAGCGCGCCCAGAGCGCTTTGATCTTTTTCATGTCCGGTCTCCGTGACCTTTTCGTGTGGAAGCAAAAAGCTACCACGGATGCGCCGGACACCCATAACGCCTGAATCGCAGGCACAAAAAAGCCGGGCTGCAACCCGGCTCTTTCAACAACTTGTAAAACACAGTGGGGCCATTATGAACACACTTGTTGCTCCAAGCAATACCGTCACCATGTCGAGCCGGGAGATCGCTGATCTCACTGGCAAGCAGCACAAGGACGTCATTCGTGATATCCGCGTGATGCGTGATGCCCTTCAGAAAGATGGCGCAACTTTGCTCCATCTTCAGGAAGAGAAGGATGGTCGCGGCTACACCGCCGAGTTCCTACTCGACCGCATCCTCACCGAAACGCTACTGACCGGCTACAGCATTCCGCTCCGTCATCGTGTCGTGACACGTCTTGGCGAACTTGAAAGCGTGTCGCGACACGTAGTTATTCCTCAAACCCTCCCAGACGCGCTGCGTCTCGCGGCTGACCTGGCCGAAAAGAACGGTGAGCTTCAGCGACTCGTTTCAGTCCAGGCGCCAAAGGTGGCGGCTATCAAGCGTTTGGCTGCCGCCGGTGGAGCTATCTGCATCACTGACGCGGCCAAACAGCTTGGCATTGCACCGTCTCGGCTCTTTGCATGGCTCGAACAGAATCGTTGGATCTTCCGCCGCCATGGATGCAAGCGCTGGGTTGCATACCAGCCACGTATCACTTCCGGACATATGACCCATAAGGTCACTGCATTGAAGCCTGATCCAGAGACCGGTCTAGAGCGTGCCGCCTTCGATCCAATGATCACCCCCAAGGGGCTTACACGCCTCGCTGAACTTCTGCAGGAGGCCGCGTAATGGCCGGCGACTGGATCAAATTCGAACTCACCACCTTGGACAAGCCCGAGGTTTGCCAGATCGCGGACTTGGCTGACATCGACCCGGATGCCGTCGTCGGAAAACTGATGCGCGTATGGGGCTGGTTCGACCAACAAACAGAAAACGGTAACGCTCCAAGCGTTAGCAAAAAGTTACTTGATCGTCTGGTTGGCGTTATCGGTTTCTGCGAGCACATGAAATCGGTGGCCTGGATGATCGAGGTGGACGGTGTTATCAGCCTTCCTCATTTCGACCGTCACAACGGCAAGACCGCTAAAAACAGGCTTCTAACGGCAAAGCGTGTGGCTAACCACAAGGCAAGTAACGCAAAAGGTAACGGTTCAAACGTTAGCGGTGCGTTACCTAAAGAAGAGAAGAGAAGAGAAGATCAAAACCCTATCTCTGCGCAGGAGCCTGTCGACCCTCGAATGCCAAGCGAGATGACGCTCGATTGGGTGCCGGACGAAAAATTACTGACCACCTACGCATTCCACCGCGGCTTGGCACTCGATCTGTTCACCGAAGAGGTGCGCATCGCGTTCACTGCTCACTACGAACCTCAACACCAAGTAAACACCCAGGCCGAATGGGTGAGCATGTTGGTCAAGTGGGTGAACAACGACAAGGTCCGCGCTGCAGCGAACAACGTCACGCCCATTCGGCAGAAGACCGTACCAGCCTCCGACTTCGACGATGACAGCACTGACTGGCAGAACGGGGTGCAATCATGATGAAGCAAGTATCCGCCGTAACCCAGGGCCTTTGGGCCAACCCCAAGGCAGGCGAATTTATCTCGGCAGACGAAAGCGCTTCGCCCCAGGACGAAGGCCGCCGCCAAATGGCCTCCGCGATCAACGACCTATTCACTGAGCTTCGCCTGATCCGCTCAGCCTGGCGCCAGGCATGGCCCGATAAGGAGACCTACCGGGCTGCGAAGGTCCAGTGGATGCAGGCGTTCCTCGACGAAGGCATTCGCACTCAGGGGCAGATCGAGTTCGGCATGATCAAGGCTCGTAAGCAGGTTTCCGATTTCATCCCTAGCCCTGGTCAGTTCATCGAGTGGTGCAAGCCTTCGCCCGAAATGCTCGGACTGCCATCGCTTGCGGACGCTCATCGCGAAGCTGTCCGAAATGCTCACCCGAGCATGGCCGGCCAGGGGAAGTGGTCGCACGACGCGGTATGGCACACGGCCAAAGAGTGCGGGTTTGAGAGCCTGAACAAGCTCGACACTGCGCTCAGCCTCAAGTTATTCGAGCGTAACTACACGATAACAACTCGCCGTCTGCTTGATGGATTGCCGCTTCAGCCCATGCCCAAGG
>CALMCS010000874.1 GCA_937862875.1 uncultured Comamonadaceae bacterium | reverse complement strand
GAGTGCGTCCGCCTTGACCCGGAAGATGCCCATGCCGCCCATGCCGTCGAGTGGCTTGAGGATGATGTCCTGATGTTCGGCATGAAAACCGCGGATCTCGTTGGCGTCCCGGGTCACCAGCGTCGGGCCGATGAATTGCGGGAATTCCATGATCGCCAGCTTTTCGGGGTGGTCCCGCAAGGCGCTGGGCTTGTTGAAGACCTTGGCGCCGTCGCGCTCTGCCTGCTCGAGCAGATGGGTGGCGTAGAAGTACTCGCTGTCGAACGGCGGATCCTTGCGCATCAGCACCGCGCCAAAGTCGGCCAAGGCGACGCGGCGCTCCTGCTCGACCGTGAACCAGGCGGTGGCGTCCCCCGTGAGGTGGATGTCCCGCACGGTCGCCGTCACCTGCTCGCCCCGACGCCATGACACATGGTGCGGCTCGCAGACGGTGATGGTGTGTCCACGACGCTGGGCCTCGCGCATCATGGCGAAGGTGGTGTCTTTGTAGATCTTGAATTGTTCAACCGGATCGGCAACGAATAGGATTTTCATGGTCAGTCGCGTGTATGGGGTGCTTTCAACCGGCACCACCTGCATGTTCAAGGAGATTCAATTAATGATTCTTACGACCATACTGTTGCACAAACAGAGCAACGCTGCCTGCGACCACCCCCCAAAACGCTGATCCGATTCCGGCTAATGTGACGCCGCTGAGTGTGACCAGGAAGGTGATGAGTGCGGCTTCGCGGTGCGATTCATCGCGCACCGCGTTCGCGAGACCACTTCCGATCGAGCCCAGCAGCGCCAGTCCGGCGATGCCCATCACCAGTTCCTTGGGGAAGGCGATCAGTAGGCCGGTCACGACGGCACCAAAGATGCCGACCAGGATATAGATGATTCCGCAGGTCGCAGCCGCCGTATAGCGCTTGGCCGGATCGGGGTGGGCCTCGGGACCCATGCAGATGGCGGCGGTGATGGCGCTGAAGTTGAGCGCGTAACCCCCAAACGGTGCCAGCACAAAGGTGGCAAGGCCCGTCATGCTGATGAGTTTGGAGACCGGCAGGTCGTATCCCGATGCGCGGATCACCGCCACGCCGGGGACGTTCTGCGACGCCATGGTCACCACGAACAACGGCAGCGCGAGGCTCATGACGGCGGCGAGCGAGAACGTGGGCATGGTGAACACCGGCACCGCCAACTCCCAGTGAATGGCCGACCAGTTCATCTTGCCCTGCAGGGCCGCACAGGCGATACCCGCCGCCAACGTGAGCATCACCGCGTAGCGCGGCAACCAGCGGCGCGCCAGCAGATAGGTCAGGAGCATGGAAAGAATCAGGGCCGGAGCGGTTTCTGCCGCGCTGAACGCCTGCATGCCGAATTTCGCCAGCACCCCGGCGAGCAGCGCCGCAGCGATTTCCTGCGGAATCTTGCCCATGACGCGCTCGAACCAGCCGGTGACGCCCGCGAGAAAGATCAGCGCGGCGCTCACCATGAAGGCGCCGACGGCATCTCCCATGGTGAAGCCGCCCAGCGCTCCGGCGGTTGCGAGCACCGCGGCACCGGGAGTGGACCAGGCCACCATGACCGGTTTCTTGAGAATCAGCGAGGGCACCAGCGAGCACAGGCCCATGCCCAGACCCAGCGCCCACATCCACGAGGAGATTTGCGCCGGCGTCGCGCCGAAGGCCAGCGCCGCCTGGAACACGATGGCGACCGAGCTGGTCAACCCCACCAACACCGAAACAAAGCCGGCCACAAAAGTCGAGAGCGTCAAATCCTTGAAAAATCGCATCGTTCAGTGATCCACAACGGAGAGGCTGCCCTCAAACTTCCACTTTGGAGCCCAGCTCCACCAGACTATTGCTGGGCAGGAGCAGGAAATCCGCCACGCCAGCCGCGTTATGGTGCATCTGGCCAAACAGTTTTTGACGCCACAGCGCCATGCCGATATTTCGATCGCCCGGCACGAACACGTCGCGCGAGAGGAAATAGCTGGTGCTCATGCTTTCCAACTCGCAACCCCGTCCGCGCAGCTGTTGCAGCGCGGCAGGCACATCGGGATCGTTCTTGAAGCCGTAGTTGATCTTGACGCTCCAGCAATCACTGCCGAGCGACTCGATCTGCACGCGCTTGTCGAGACCAATCCACGGCACCTCGTGGTTGACGATGGTTGCGAAGATGTTCTGCTCGTGCAGCACCTTATTGTGTTTGAGATTGTGCAGCAACGCCGTCGGCGTCATTTTGGGGTCGGAGGTGAGGAACACCGCCGTGCCCGACACCCGCGTGATCTGCGGTTGCTGCAGCAGCACCATCTGCAGGAAGTCGCGCAGATCGATACCGTCGGCGTGCAGCTTGTCATACACCAGATCGCGTCCGCGCTTCCAGGTGGTCATCACGGTGAAGACGGCCAGACCGATGCACAGCGGGAACCAGCCGCCCTCGAACAGCTTGAGCAGGTTCGATGCGAAGAAGGTGACGTCGATGCAGAAGAAGAACAGCGTCGGGGCCAACGCCATCCACAGCGGGTATTTCCAGCCGTAGCGCAGGACGAAGAACGTGAGAATCGTGGTGATGGTCATGTCCAGCGTCACGGCAATGCCGTAGGCAGCGGCCAAGTTGCTGCTGGAGCGGAACATCAGCACCGCCAGCGCGATGGCGACGCACAGGCTCCAGTTGATGAAGGGGATGTAGATCTGGCCCATGTCGCGCACGCTGGTGTGCTCCACATGGATGCGCGGCAGGTAGCCCAGCTGAATGACCTGCTTGGTGATGCTGAACGCGCCGGTGATCAGCGCCTGCGAGGCGATCACGGTGGCGAGCGTCGCCAGAATGACCAGCGGAATCACCGCCCAGCTCGGAGCCAGCATGAAGAACGGGTTCTTGATGGCTTCGGGATTTTCAAGAATCAGCGCGCCCTGGCCAAAGTAGCACAGCGTGAGCGCCGGCATGGCGACGCTGAACCAGGCGAGGCGAATCGGCTTGCGACCGAAGTGGCCCATGTCGGCATAGAGCGCTTCCGCTCCGGTCACGCAGAGCACCACCGCACCCAGAATCACAAAGCTGACGCCCGGGTTGTTGAAAATGAAATCCAGAGCGTAGTGCGGACTCAGGCCGCGCAGCACCGTCGGGTGCTGCATGATGTTCCAGACGCCCAGAGACGCAATGCAGGCAAACCACACCAGCATGATCGGGCCGAAGAACTTGCCGATGCCCGCCGTGCCGCGTTTTTGCAGCATGAACAACGCGATCAACACGATCAGCGTGAGCGGCACCACGCCCTTGGAGAAGTGCGGCGAGACGATCTCCAGCCCCTCGACCGCCGAGAGCACCGAGATCGCCGGCGTGATCACGCCGTCGCCGTAGAACAGGCAGGTGCCGAAGATGCCGATCATCATCAGCGCGGAGCGCAGCTTGGGTTTGTCCTTCACCGCCTGAGACGCGAGCGCCAGCATGGCGACCAGTCCGCCCTCGCCGTTGTTGTCGGCGCGCAGCACCAACACCACGTACTTGAGGGAGACGATCAGGGTGAGCGTCCAGAACAGGATGGAGAGGATGCCGTAGACGTTGTCGTGCGTGAAGGGGACGTAGCCGGAGCCGAATACCTCTTTCAACGTATAGAGAACACTGGTGCCGATGTCGCCATAGACGACACCAATCGCGCCCAAGGTGAGCGTTGTGAGAGAGGATTTTGAACTTTGCACAGAAATCAAACGCCAGAACGCATGTGCGAACTTTCGGATGCCATTTTTTGAATCGTCGCTATTTTGCGTTGCCGTTGAGCGAACGCATAACTTTCAATCGCACTTGTACACGCATCGCCACAACTCTTGCTGTAAGCGAGCTTCCCTATTGACTGAATTGATTAACAAGATTTGTCAAAACCGGCTTGACGGGCTCCGCGCCCTGTCCCGACAGCCGAATCACAGAGAGCGCCGCCCCGTTCGGTGACGGCGGCGGCTGCTGCATCCCTGCAGGGTGGGTGGCGTCAGTCGTAGACTTCCGCGTCTGGATCGGTGGCTTCCAGCTCGTAGCTGGCGGCCAGCATTGCGAGGCGGGCGATCACGCCGTACATGTAGAAGCGATTCGGCGCGCTCGCACCGGGACGCGCACCGGGCTGGGGCATGTGGGTGCTGTGCTCGAAGGCCAGCGGCACATAGCTTGCGCCGGGGATGTTCAGGTTCTCGTCGGTGCCGCGCTCGGCGTGCATGCGGTAGAAACCGCCCACGACATAGCGGTCCATCATGTAGACGACGGGCTCGGCCACGGCTTCCTGGACGCGTTCGCGGGTGAGCACGCCCTCCTGCACGATCACGTCATGCACCGCCTGGCCGTCCTTGATGATGGCCATCTTGTTGCGGGTCTTGCGGCTCAGGTCGTCGAGTTCCTTGACGTCGCGCACGGTCATGATGCCCATGCCGTAGGTTCCGTTGTCGGCCTTCACCACCACCCACGGCTTCTCGTTGATGCCGTATTCCTTGTACTTGCGGCGCACCTTGGTGAGCGTGGCGTCGACCGCCGCGCGCAGGGTCTCGAGGCCCACGTCTTCGTTGAAGTCGACCGCTTCCACCTTGGTGAACAGCGGATTGATCAGCCACGGATCGATGCCCAGCATCTTGCCGAAGCGCTTGGAGACTTCCTCGTAGCTCTGGAAATGGCGGCTCTTGCGGCGCACGCTCCAGCCTGCATGCAGCGGCGGCAGCAGGTATTGCTCGTAGATCTCTTCCAGAATGCCTGGCGGGCCTGCGGACAGGTCGTTGTTCAGCAGAATGGTGCAGGGATCGAAATTCTTCAGTCCCAGACGGCGCTTGGTGCGAATGACCGGCTCGAGCGTGATCGACTCGCCATGCGGCAAGGTGATCGTGGTGGCTTTCTTGATCTCCGGGCTGATCGAGCCCACGCGCACATTCAGGCCGGCCATGTTGAAGATGCGCTGAAGCTGCATCACATTCGCCAGATAGAAGGTGTTGCGCGAGTGGTTCTCGGGCACGATCAGCAGATTGCGCGCTTCGGGGCAGATCTTCTCGATCGCGGCCATGGCGGCCTGGACGGCCAGAGGCAGCATCTCATCGGTGAGATTGTTCCAGCCGCCGGGAAACAGGTTGGTGTCGACCGGAGCGAGTTTGAAGCCAGCGTTGCGAATATCCACTGACGAGTAGAACGGAGGCGTGTGCTCCATCCACTCGAGACGGAACCAACGCTCGATCGCTGGCATGGAGTCCAGGATGCGCTGTTCTAGTTCGTTGATCGGTCCGGTCAGGGCGGTAATTAGATGGGGAACCATCAGAGTCCTCGTAGAAGGCTTTAGGCAGGTCGGCGAGGCATTTTAGGCGACGCGCTGTCGAGGCCCGTTTTATGGCTCGTCAGAGCGTCACAATATCGTTGATGCAGAGCAGATCGAAAAGCGTTATCTAACGACGCCAGAACGCTGGTGTCAACAACGCAATGAAACTCAGGATTTCGAGGCGTCCAAGCAACATACCGAGGGTGCAAACCCACAGCTGGAAATCGGTCAGGACAGCGAAATTCGAACTGGGCCCGACAC
>CALMCS010000873.1 GCA_937862875.1 uncultured Comamonadaceae bacterium | reverse complement strand
ATGGCCAGGCTGTTGGCCTCCAGGCACCACTGCGCGGGCCAGGACTTGACGATGGGCGTGAGCAGGTCCAGCAGCAGGCCCGCCTCGGCGCGCGCGGCCTCGCTGGTGCCGGTGCGCTGCTCGTCCACCAGGCGCGCGGCGTACAGGCCCAGCGCAAACGCGCCCTCCACATAGGCCTTCTGCGCCAGCAGCATGCGGCGCACGTCGGCGTGCGCCACCAGCGGCACCTGCGGCTGCAGCGGGTCCTTGGCAGCGGGCGGGCGGCCCTGCAGGCGCTCGCGCGCGTACTGCAGCGAGGCCAGATAGCCGCGGTAGCCGTACATCACCGCGCCCATGCCCACGCCGATGCGCGCCTCGTTCATCATGTGGAACATGCAGGCCAGGCCCTGGTGCGGCTGGCCGACCAGCTCGCCCTCGCACGCATCCTCGTCGCCGAACGACAGCATCGTGGACGTGGTGCCGCGCCAGCCGGCCTTGTGGATCAGGCCCGACAGCTTCACGTCGTTGCGCGGCCCCAGGCTGCCATCGGCGTTGACGCGGAACTTGGGCACGGTGAACAGCGAAATGCCCTTGACCCCGGGCGGCGCGCCCGGGATGCGCGCCAGCACCAGGTGCACGATGTTCTCGCGCAGCTCGTGGTCGCCGCCCGAGATGAAGATCTTGCTGCCCTTGATGCGGTAGGTGCCATCGGGCTGCGGCGTGGCGCTGGTGGTCAGGTCCGACAGGCTGGAGCCGGCCTGCGGCTCGGTCAGCGCCATGGTGCCGAAGAAACGGCCCGAAAGCAGCGCCGCCAGGTATTTGGCCTTCTGCGCCTCGCTGCCGAAGCGCTCGATCACATTGGCATTGCCCAGCGTCAGGCCCACGTACGAGGTGGTGGCGCCGTTGGCGCTCTTGAACAGCGCCGAGCAGGCCTGTGCCACCACCACGGGAAGCTGCATGCCGCCCTGCTCGTAATCCTTGGTGGGCGCCAGCAGGCCGGCGGCGCAGAAGGCGTCGAGCGCCTCGCGCACCTCGGGAATCATGCGCACGCGGCCGTTCTCGAAGGTCGGCTCGTGCTCGTCCGAGGCGCGGTTGTGCGGCGCAAATTTTTCTTCAGCGATGGTGTGCGCCGTGTCCAGCGCGGCGGTGAAGGTCTCGCGGCTGTGGTCGGCATGGCGCGGGCGCTGCGCCAGCGCCTCGGCCTGCAGCACTTCGAACAGCTGGAAGTCGAGGTCGCGGCGGTTGATGAGCAGGGATTCGGGCAAGGGGCCTCCGGTGTTCTGCATTGCAGAATTTAAGGGAAAGAGGGCGCCACCACTGCGGCCAGCGGAGGGGCGCGAAACCCCGCCATCGTAGGCACGACCCGGGCAACCAGCAACGGCGCAGAGTTTCGCAGGTGACAGACAGCACGGCGGGTGGCCGATAGCATGGACCGGGCGTTGATTCTGCAATGCAGAACCATCGGTTGTCACTGGCCCCTCCACTTCCGGACTCCCCATGAGCACCACCCCCACTTCCACCTCCTACGCAGTGCACGGCCCCGTGGCCGTGGTGACGCTGAACAACCCGCCCGTCAACGGCCTGGGCCACGCCTTGCGCAGCGGCATCGTCGCCGCGCTCGACCAGGCGCTGGCCGACCCGCAGGTGCAGGCCATCGTGCTCACGGGCAGCGCGCGCGCCTTCTCCGGCGGCGCCGATGTGCGCGAGTTCGGCACGCCCAAGGCCGGCCAGGAGCCCACGCTACCCAGCGTGATCCGCGCGCTCGACGGCGCCACCAAGCCCGTGGTGGCCGCCATCGCCGGCGTGTGCCTGGGCGGCGGGCTGGAACTGGCCCTGGGCTGCCACTACCGCGTGGCCCTGCCCGACGCCTCGCTCGGCCTGCCCGAGGTGAAGCTGGGCCTGCTGCCCGGCGCGGGCGGCACGCAGCGCCTGCCGCGGCTGATCGGCCTGGAGCCGGCGCTGAACATGATCGTCTCGGGCCAGCCCGTGCCCGCCAATGCCTTCGCGGGCACGCCGCTGGTACATGCGCTGATCGAGGGCGACCTGGTCGAAGGCGCGGTGGCCTTCGCCGCCCAGGTGGCGGCGCGGGGCGAACCGCTGCCGCGCGCCCGCGACCTGAAGGTCAAGCAGCCCAACGCCGACGCCTTCCTGCAGTTCGCGCGCAACACCGTGGCCGCTGCCAGCAAGCCCTTCCCGGCGCCGCTGCAGTGCGTGGAGGCCGTGGCGGCCTCGCTCAAGCCTTTCGACGAGGGTCTGCAGACCGAGCGCACGCTGTTCCAGGCGCTGATGCAGACGCCCGAGTCGCGCGCGCTGCGCCATGTATTCCAGGCCGAGCGCGCGGCCGCCAAGGTGCCGGGCCTGCCCGAGGGCACGGTACTCCGCCCCATCGCCCGCGTGGGCGTGATTGGCGCCGGCACCATGGGCGGCGGCATCACCATGAACTTCCTCAACGCCGGCATCCCCGTGGTGCTGCTGGAGATGAAGCAGGAAGCGCTGGACCGGGGCCTGGCCACGATCCGCAAGAACTACGAGAACTCCATGAAGAAGGGCAAGCTCAAGCCCGAGCAGGTGGAGCAGCGCATGGGCCTGATCACGCCCACGCTGGAGTACGCCGCGCTGAAGGACGCGGACCTCATCGTTGAGGCCGTGTTCGAGGAAATGGGCGTGAAGGAGGCCGTGTTCCGCCAGCTCGACGCCGTGGCCAAGCCCGGCGCCATCCTGGCGTCCAACACCTCGTACCTGGACATCGACCGCATCGCCACCTTCACGCAGCGCCCGCAGGACGTGATCGGCCTGCACTTCTTCAGCCCGGCCAACGTGATGCGCCTGCTGGAGATTGTGCGCGGCGCCCAGACTGCGCCCGACGTGCTGGCCACCAGCCTGCAGCTCGCCAAGCAGATCAAGAAGGTGGCCGTGGTCTCAGGCGTGTGCGACGGTTTCATCGGCAACCGCATGCTGGCACGCTACGGTGCCGCCGCCCAGGGCCTGATCAACGCGGGCGCCCTGCCCCAGCAGATTGACGGCGCGCTGCAGAAGTTCGGCCTGGCCATGGGCCCGTTCCGCATGGGCGACCTCGCGGGCCTCGATATCGGCTGGGCCACGCGCAAGCGCAAGGCCGCCGAGGCCGGGGTGGAGATGAAGCCCATCGTGGCCGACAAGCTCTGCGAGGCCGGACGCTTCGGCCAGAAAACGGGCGCGGGCTGGTACCGCTACGAGGCCGGCAACCGCACGCCCCTGCCCGACAGCGTGACCGAGCAGCTCATCGCCGACTACCGCGCGGCCCACGGCATCACGCCGCGCAAGATCGGCGACGAGGAGATCGTCGAGCGCTGCATCTTCGCGCTGGTGAACGAGGGTGCGCGCATCCTCGAAGAAGGCATCGCCGCGCGCGCCTCGGACATCGACTTGGTTTACCTCAACGGCTACGGCTTCCCGCTGCACCGGGGCGGCCCCATGCTCTACGCCGACACCGTGGGCCTGCCGCAGGTGGTGCGCAGCCTGCGCCGCTTCGCCGCCGAGCCGGGTGCCGACGCCTCCTGGCAACCCGCGCCGCTGCTCGTGCGACTGGCCGAAGAAGGCCGGAGCTTCAACTAATTCCATTTCTAAACCATCCGTGTCGTTGTTGCTCCGCCTTGCCGTGCTCAAGCACTGTCTGCGGCTTCGCGCCTAGACACGAATGATTTGGAAAAGGAATAACACCACCACAGGACAAGCACACCATGACAGAAGCAGTGATCGTTTCCACCGCCCGCACCGGCCTGGCCAAGAGCTGGAAGGGCGCCTTCAACATGACCTACGGCCCCACGCTGGGCGGCCATGCCGTGCAGCACGCCGTGGCGCGCGCGGGCATTGATCCGGCCGAGGTCGAAGACGTCATCATGGGCGGCACCTTCGGCGAGGGCACCACCGGCGGCAACGTGGCGCGCCAGATCGCGCTGCGCGCCGGCCTGCCCATCACCACCGCGGGCATGACCGTGAACCGGTTCTGCTCCTCGGGCCTGCAGACCATCGCGCTGGCCGCGCAGCGCATCATCGCGGGCGAGGGCCATGTATATGTGGCGGGCGGCGTGGAGAGCATCTCGTGCGTGCAGAACGAGGCCAACACCCACATGCGGCGCGACCCCTGGCTGGTCGAGCACAAGCCCGAGATCTACTGGAACATGCTGCAGACCGCCGAGCAGGTGGCCCAGCGCTACGGCATTGGCAAGCAGGCGCAGGACGAATACGGCGTGCGCAGCCAGCTGCGCGCTGCTGCCGCGCAGGCCGCAGGGCTCTTCAAAGACGAGATCGCCCCCATGAAGACCACCATGGGCGTGGTGGACAAGGCCACGGGCCGCATCACCATGAAAGAGGTGACGATCGATTCCGACGAGGGCATCCGCCCCGACACCACCCTGGAGGCCGTGCAGAAGATCCGCGCCGCCCTGCCCGGCGGCGTGGTCACGGCCGGCAACGCCAGCCAGTTCTCGGACGGTGCCTCGGCCTGCGTGCTGATGGACCGCCAGCTCGCCGAACGACGCGGCCTGCAGCCCCTGGGCATCTTCCGGGGTTTTGCCGTGGCGGGCTGCGAGCCCGACGAGATGGGCATCGGCCCGGTGTTCGCCGTGCCCAAGCTGCTGGCCAAGGCCGGCCTGAAGGTTGATGACATCGGCCTGTGGGAACTGAACGAAGCCTTCGCCGTGCAGGTGCTGTACTGCCGCGACAAGCTGGGCATCCCGGACGAACGACTCAACGTCAACGGCGGCGCCATCGCCGTGGGCCACCCTTATGGCGTGTCGGGCTCGCGCCTGACGGGCCACGCCCTGATCGAGGGCAAGCGCCGGGGCGTGAAGTACGTGGTGGTCACCATGTGCATCGGCGGCGGCCAGGGCGCGGCCGGTCTTTT
>CALMCS010000872.1 GCA_937862875.1 uncultured Comamonadaceae bacterium | reverse complement strand
GCCGCCGTTCTGCAGGCGCAGAAGCTCTTGCGCGCCCTGGTCGTATTCATGGTTTCCGGTGGCGGAAAAATCCACGCCCATGAGGTTGAATGCCTCCACCGTCGGCTCGTCCAGAAACAGCGACGAGACCATGGGAGACGCTCCCACCATGTCGCCCGCCGTCACGACCGCGGTGTGTGGGTGTGCGGCGCGCCGCTCTGCAATGGCACTGGCCAGGTACACCGCACCGCCCGCGGGCACCGCAAGCTTCTGGCCGGCCTGGTTGCTGGTGCTGATCGCAAGGCCCGGTGGCTCCAGATTGCCGTGGAAATCGTTGAGTCCCAGCAGCGCAATTTCCATCTCTGCCGGAGCCCGCGTATTGGAGTTGCCGCCGCAGCCCGCCAGCAGGAGCGCCAGACAGGCCGAGCCACTCCAAACCAGTCGGTGCATTGTCATGACGTTCCAGGGTGATGTGCGAACAGGCTGGCCGCAGCGACAGGGTGGGACGCAAACCACGCGTGAAAATAACTGGCCCGCAGCGATCCCTGTGCGTAGACGCATTCCAGTTGCGACGCAGAGTCGAGCGTGTGCTCATCCAGCAATCGCTGCGTATGCCCGATCACCGGAAGCGTCGTTTCGCAGGTCGAATAATGGAAGCCATGGCCGCGCAGCACGCCATGCGGTGTGGACCAGCCCTGCATGCCCAAGCCCTTCAGTCGCGGGTGCTGGGTCACCGTGCCGGGAATCACGCCCAGCAAGCGCTCCTGCAGGCTCTTGGCGGGCCATTGCAGCTCCTGCATCAGCGCCAACATGCCGCCGCACTCCGCCCAGATGGGCTTGTCGGCCTGCCAATGCGCGCGGATCTGGTCGGCCAGGCGGTGCTGCGATCCAATCGCCTGCGCGTGCAGTTCGGGATAGCCGCCGGGCAGCCACAGCGCGTCGCACTCGGGCAGATCGTCTCCCGCGAGCGGCGAGAAGAAATGCGTGCTGGCCCCCTGCTCTCGCAGAAACTCGAGATTCGCCGGGTAGATGAAGCTGAACGCCAAGTCACGCGCGATGGCAATGCGCCGACCCTTGAGCAAATTTTGCGATTCGACGGGCGGAGGTTCTGGAAAGGTCACGCTCCAGCGCTCTCGCCATTGCGCATCCTCCATCTGGCCCAGCACCGATTGCGCCAAGGCCTCGGCCACGCGCGCGATCGGAGTGACTCCATCCGTCACCTCGGCGGCGGACACCAGCCCCAAATGGCGCGAAGGAATGGGCGTTTGCTCCGCCGACTGGCGCATCACCAGCCCCAGCCAGTCCACGCCTCTCGTCACGCTGGCGCGCAGCATTTCGCCATGCCGCTCGCTGGCCACGCGATTGGCGAGCACGCCGGCCACACGCAATCCGGGTCGGTAATTCGACAGGCCGAATGCCAGCGCGCCGAAGGTCTCGGCCATGGCCGAGGCGTCGATCACCAACAGAATCGGCAGGTTGAAGCGCTCGGCGAGATCTGCCGGGCTGCGAACACCGTCGTAGAGGCCCATGGCCGCCTCGATCAGGATGACGTCGTTGCAGCGTGCCGCGCGCGCCAGACGGCGCTCGACATCGGCCTTGCCGCACATCGCCAGATCGAGGTTGTCTACCGGCTGACCGCTGGCCAGCGCCAACCAGGTCGGGTCGAGAAAATCAGGTCCGCACTTGAATACCTGCACCCGCTTGCCACGCGAATGCAGCAAATGCGCGAGCGCAGCGGTGACGGTGGTTTTGCCTTGCCCGGACGCGGGCGCAGCCACCAGCAGCACCGGGCAGGTCGCCGCGCCGGTGCTGGAGTCTTCGGCCTTCACGGAAACGATCAGGCTTTGTTGCTGGCGGGAATGGGCGCGAGGCCCGAATTCACATCGCCGCATTGCGCGCGGTGGCGCAGCGCGTGATCCATGATCACCAGTGCGAGCAGCGCTTCGGCGATCGGCGCGGCGCGGATGCCCACGCAGGGATCGTGGCGACCCTTGGTGATCACCTCGACGGATTCGCCATTCACGTTGATCGACTCGCGCGGGCTGATGATCGAGCTGGTCGGCTTGATGGCGATCGACACCTCGATGTCCTGACCCGAGCTGATGCCGCCCAGAATGCCGCCCGCGTTGTTGCTGGCAAAGCCTTGCGGGGTGAGTGAATCACCGTGTGTCGTGCCGCGCTGCACGACGCTTTCGAAGCCCGCACCAATTTCCACGGCCTTGACGGCGTTGAGGCCCATCATCACATGGGCGATGTCGGCGTCAAGCTTGTCGTACAGCGGCTCGCCCAGGCCCACCGGAACGCCGGTGGCCTGCACGCGGATGCGCGCACCCGCGGAGTCGCCGGACTTGCGCAGCGCATCCATATAGTCTTCGCAGGCCTTCACATCGGCGATGGGGGCGAAGAAGGGATTGTTGGGCACATGGTCCCAGCTCTCGAACGGAATCTGCAGCTCGCCGATCTGCGTCATGCAGGCGCGAAACTCCACGCCGTATTTTTCCTTGAGCCACTTCTTGGCCACAGCACCCGCCGCGACGGTGGGGGCCGTCAGACGCGCCGACGAACGACCGCCGCCGCGCGGGTCGCGAATGCCGTACTTCTGAAAGTAGGCGTAGTCCGCGTGGCCGGGCCGAAAGCTCTGCGCAATGTTGGAGTAATCCTTGCTGCGCTGATCCGTGTTGCGAATCAACAGTGCAATCGGTGTGCCGGTGGTCTTGCCTTCGTAGATGCCGGAGAGAATCTCTACCGTATCGGCCTCGGCGCGTTGCGTGACGTGACGGCTCGTACCGGGGCGACGGCGATCCAGATCAAACTGGATGTCGGCCTCCGAAAGCTCCATGCCCGGGGGGCAGCCATCAATCACGCAGCCAATGGCTGGACCGTGGGATTCACCAAAGTTGGTGACGCAGAAAAGGGTACCAAGTGTGTTGCCGCTCATAAGCCAAACATTATCGTTCAAGCGGCGATGCAGGCGCGCCGAACTGGTCTCTGCAAACCGCCAGATTCCACGCCACGCCCCATCGCCGAACGATCAAAGCCAGCTGGGTGCGTCCGTTCCGGGTGGCACGGAGGCGCGCGACCAGTGCGGCGGCGTGCGCGACAGACCCGCCGCGTGCGTCACCGCCTGCAGGCCACCAAAGCCGCTCGCCGAGCCTTCTAGCCAGGGCGCGACCAGCTCCGCGACGTTGGACGCATCGGGCTGAGCGGGCACCGGACGACGCCCCAGCTCCCACAGCCACTGCGCCACGCGGGCCAGCGATACCTCTACATGCCAGGTACCGCCCACGGTGGCCTGGCGGTGCAACGCGACCTGCACGCCAAACGCCAGCAAAAATCCCGCGCCGTAATCGAGGATCTGCATCGGCAAGGCGCGCGGCACGCCGCCGCCGAACGCCTGCCCTTCCGCCGCGTTGATGCCACTGACGGTTTGCACCAACGAATCAAATCCGCGCTTGTCCCGCCACGGGCCCTCGCGCCCATAGGCCGAAAGGCTGGCGTAGACGATGCCGGGGCGCAGCTTGGCCACGGTGTCCGGCCCGAATCCGAGCTGCTCCAGACCGCCGGGACGGTAGCCCTGCAGAAAGACATGCGCGTCGCCGATCAACTGCTGCAATTGCTCGCGCTCGGCCTCCACCTTCAAATCCAGTTGGGCAGAACGCTTGCCGCGGCTCACGTCGGCAATCGCGTCGATATTGGGCAGGTGCGGCGAGTTGATCATCAGCACCTCTGCGCCGTAGGCGGCCAGCGTACGAGCGCCCACTGGGCCCGCCAGAATGCGCGTGAGATCGAGCACGCGCAGGCCGTGCAACGGCAACTGCTCCGCCGTTTTCGCACTCCACGGCAATGGTGCGGCCGGGTGTGCGGCATCCAGCTGGGTGAGCTTGACCAGCGGCTGCAACGCCACGGCCTGATGTTGCGGATGGGCTCGCCATTCCTCGGGCGTCCTGAGCGCGGCCACGACCAGCCCCGCTTGCGTCGCCTGTTGCTCGAAATCGAGGGCACGCCACGACTTCAATGCCTCGGCGACCTGGGCCTTGGTGGTGGTCTCGCCAACCGGCAAACCCAGCAAGCGCAGCACGCCGTCGCGGTGGTGATCGAAGTTGGCATGCACGCGCACATAACCGGGTGCGCCGTTCTCACTGGCGCATTCGTACAAACCGGAAATCGGCGACCAGACATCGGGCCGCACGCCGTCCAGGGTGAAGTAGCCAGTCGTCTCCGCCAGCGCGTGCGCCACATCGACCGTCACGCTCTGAGCCGGACTGCCCGCCATGCGCAGCAGATCGATCTCGGTCGCCGCGAGGGCCGCTGCGGCAATGGCCGATGGCGCGAGCACGTCGACCGCAAAGCTGCTGGCAAAGCCCTGCGCCTCGCCCTGGAAAGCCACTCGATTCAGGGCCTCGCTCGGCATCTGCGCCTGCGCCCAGAGGCCCTGCAATACGGTGCCCACATTCGACAATTCAGACCGGTCCATGGCGCTTCTTTCTTCGGGTGTTTTCGTGGATGTTAGCAATGGCAGAAAAGTTGACGAATCGCATCCGGCGTCAGCGGGTCTACCTCATTTCGAGCCGTCAGATATGACAATCCCTTGATCTCAAAGGGGAGGTTACACGACTTGATACAAGTAGAATCGTGGGCTTGGCTTGATCGGCCCCGATGCAACTGAAGATAGATTCCCCACCCACCATCCCCTGGATTCAAGCCCTTCGCGGAATCGCGGCTGTTCTTGTAGTCATCACTCACTCAAGCCGGGCACTCACGTCGCCACTAGGTCAGGAATACTTCTGGGACCTCTTCGTGCATGGTGCGCTGGGCGTCGATCTATTTTTCATCATCAGCGGCTTCATCATGGTGTTGACCCCGCAGAAACGCGATGGCTCCAAGACCTATGTGGCCGACTTCGTGATCAAGCGCTTTTCGCGCATCTGGCCTCTGCTGTTCGTGGTCAGCATGGTGTACCTGCTGGTCCATTGGCTGCGCAATGAAGGCCTGTCCTCGCGCTATCTGGGCGAGATACTGAGCCAGTTGGCGTTTCGACCGGTGAACCCCAGCCCCACCCTGTTCTTCCAGATGCCGATCGATGTCGCCTGGACGCTCTGCTTCGAGGCTTTCTTCTACGCCGTCATCGCCATCTCGCTGCTGTCGGTCAAATGGCGCTGGTGGATCGTGGCGGCGCTGCTCGCACCCGGCCTCGTGATCTATCCGATGCTGACGGAAAGCTGGAATCTCTCGTTCTATCACGAGCCCGCCATCTTCACGAGCCACTACGTGAACCTCGCGGTGAGTCCGATGGTGTGGGAGTTCGTGCTCGGCATGCTGGCCGGGCAGCTCTATCTGTCCCAA
>CALMCS010000871.1 GCA_937862875.1 uncultured Comamonadaceae bacterium | reverse complement strand
GTGCCAAGTCCTGGCCCGTCTGGCCTCCTAGCAGCGGAACGTCCAATTACGAACAGCCTCAGTCCATCGACGACTTCTGGCACACCGCCGTGAATGGCCGGGGCCGCTACTTCAGCGCCAATGATCCCAAGTCCATTGAAACGGGTCTGGGACAGGTGTTCGCGGATATCCGGGCCGCCATTGGTTCGGGCGCGGGCGTTGCCATCTCCTCTGCAGTGGTGCAAGCCGACAACAACTTCGCCTATGGCGCGCTGTATCGCAGCGGCAGTTGGACGGGGGACATGCTGGCCTACGCCATCGATGTGACGTCTGGTCTTCGCACCCAGATTGCCAATTGGTCCGCCAAGGACCGTTTGGACTCCCGCAATCTGTCCACCGATGAGCGCACCATCTACTACATGGATGGAGCCTCGTTGAAGCCCTTCAAGTGGGCCAACCTGGGCGCTCTGCAAAGCAATTTCGTGGGCGCCACAGCAGAGTCGAAGATGGCGCAGGTGGGGCAGATGTCCGCTGCACAGAAATCGGCTGCCATGGGCCAGAAGCTGGTCGACTTCCTGCGTGGTGATCGCACTGCGGAAGGCTATGTGAAGAATGATCTGAACAAGCTCTACCGCACACGCGACAGCCGCTTGGGCGACATCATTGGATCGCAGCCGCTGTTCGTGAATCGCCCAATGCGCCAGTACAAGGACGAAGGCTACGCAACCTACAAGGGGACCGCGCAAAATCGCAAGCCCATGGTCTACGTGGGTGGCAACGACGGCATGCTGCATGCCTTCTATGCCGAGGCCGATCTGAGCAAGACCACGACAGTCGGCGGCGTGACGGTGCCCATTGCGGCGCGCGAGGCATGGGCCTTTGTGCCTACAGCCGTCATGCCCGAGATGCCGCGTCTGGCCAGCACGGAGTACGAGAGCTCGCACCGCTATTTTGTGGATGGCTCTCCGGTCCAGGCCGACATCAAGGTCGGCAACGTCTGGAAGACGATTCTCGTGGGCGGCTTCAACAAGGGTGGCAAGGGCTACTATGCGCTGGACATTTCCGACCCAGAAGCGCCTGTGGGCCTGTGGCAGACCAACATCGCCACCATGGGTCAGAGCTATGGCCGGCCACTGGTGTCCAAACTGCCGGATGGCACGTGGGCCGTGTTCCTGACCTCGGGCTACAACAACAGCGATGGCGTGGGGCGCGTCTATGTTCTGAATGCCAGCACAGGAGCTGTGATCCAGACCATCACGACCTCTGGCTCCGGACTGAAGGAGTTGAACAACTTCGTGAAGGACCCATCGGGCGACAACACCACCAACTTGCTCTACGGAGGCGACATTCTGGGCAATATCTGGCGCTTCCAGTGGAACACCGGCAGCAGCAGCTTTGATGTTCACAAGGTCGTTCAACTGACCGATTCCGGCGGCAAGCCGCAGCCCATCACCACACGCGTGGAATTGGTGCAAGGTCAGTCGGGAACCACGTTGCCGCGCATTCTGGTGGCGACGGGCAAGTTGCTGGGGGTGGGTGACCTGTCCACCACAGACAAGCAGACGATCTACGGGTTCGACGATCAGGTGGCCAGTTTTGGCTCCGGCTCGTCGTTGCGCTCCACGCTCAAGGTATCGAAGCTGAAGGACGTTACGGCTGCCAATGGCACGGTGTTGTCTCGTACGCTCCAGTGCACCAGCGCGACGAACGATTGCAAGGACAACGCCAAGGGTTGGTACATCGATTTGCCGACTACGGGTGAGCGTGTCAATGTGGATCTGCGCATTGCAGCCTCCACCTTGGTGGTGGCCAGCAACATACCGTCCAACGAACCATGCGTTTCTGGTGGTATGGGTTGGATCAACTACATCAACTTCCAGACAGGTGGCCCGGTGAACGAGGGGCCGGGTGGAGAAGGTCCCGCAGGGGTGCCAGTGACCGACGGTCTGATCATGGGCAATGACCTGAGTGCCACCAAGGATGGCAATGTGACCAGCCACGTGTCGCCAAGTGCGTATCCGGACAAGCCGAAGGATATTCCAATCCCGACCACGACGCCCAAGCCCAAGGGCAAGCGCATGAGCTGGCGGGAGTTGATCAACCAGTAGCGGTTGGCGAAAGCAAAAAAGGAGCGAGTTCATATCGGACTCGCTCCTTTTTCTTTGTGGGTTCGGGATTCAATGTGCCTTCATGACGGCTGCATAGCGACTCGGCGAAAGCCGTGCCGCCAGAACGCAGACGATGCAGACCGCTCCAAGCTGATAAGTCCATCCCGCTTCAAACTTGCCGGTGATCTCGTGCAACTGCGCGATCACCCAGGGTGCGAGCGACGCGAGGAGGAAGCCGCCGCCTTGCATGAGCGCATTGAGTGCACCGGCCTGCGATGGGGATGGCAGGTGGTCGAGCGCGACGACCATCATCAGTGCAAAGCAGCCGCCCAGGCCGATACCGAGAACGACGGCGTTGAGCAAGGGGGCCGCATCGGGTTGCCAGATCAACAAGGAGAATCCAACGATCTGGCAGAGCAGCGTGAATGCGATCCATGGTCTGCGGTCTGCATGGCGGGCGGCGAGCATGGGCAGGGTGAGTGCAGCGGTGGCCTGTGCGACGGAAAGAATCGCGACCAGCATGCCGCTGGTGGAGGCGCTCCAGCCGTGCGTTTGGTAGTAGGGGGCGAGCCACGCGACGACCGCTGCATAGCCGCCGTTGACGAGACCAAAACAGGCCATGAGTGTCCAGGTGCGAGGGCGGCGGATCAGCCAGCGGGTGTCGTTGGTCTGCGGTTGCGCATGGCTTACGGCGGCTTTATTCAGTGATTTCTGAATTTGGCCAAATGCATACCAGGCGAGTGGAAGGGCAATAAGCACGGGGATGGTCCACAGCGCAAGCGCCGCTCGCCAGTCCCAACCCCATTGCACGGCGAGCGGAGAAATCTGCGCGCCGAAAGCTCCGCCGCCCATGAGTGCGCAGGAGTACAGGCCCATCATCTGTGCGACATGGCGTGGCGATTCGCGTTTGATCGCACCCGGCAGAATGCCTTGAATGAGCGCTACGCCTGCGCCGCAAAGTGCCGCTGTGGCAAGCAGCACGGCAGAATTTCCGCCCAGCATCCGCAGTGCGCAGCCTAGAGCGATCAGCAACAACGCTCCGCAGATGGCGTTGCGCGCACCGAATCTTTGCAGTACAGAGGGTGCAATCCATGCGCCTGCGCCCATGAGTGCCATGGGCAGCAGCGTGAGCCATGAGAGCTGACTCAGGCTCATGCCGGTGGCGGTCTGGATGGTGTTTCCCAGTGGGCCGATGGCCGTGAGAAACGGGCGCAGATTGATGGTGATGGCAATGACGACCAGCACCCAGAAGGTGGGGGACAGCGATGCGGCCTTGGTGTTGTCTGGTTGTGGGCTTGGCATCGGCGCTTACTTCATGTCTTCTTCAGGCCAAGGCGCATCGCCGTACAACTGCGCGGCGGTGATGCCGGTGTCCACGCGTGCAATCGGAAGTGGCGACGGATTCAGGCTGAGGCGCAGTCGCTGGTAGGTGCCTTCGCTCGACAGGTTGTAGGGCGCTGCGTCGTTGTTGTCGAACGCGAAGAAGACTTGCTCCACACCCGCCATCACGAGTGCAGCAAGGCACATGGGGCAGGGGTGACCGCTGGCATAAATGGTGCAACCGGCGAGCGATGGATTCTTCTGCGCCTGCGTTGCCGCGCGAATGGCCTGCATTTCGGCATGCGTGCTGGGATCGTGCGACTGGATGATGTCATTGATGCCGGTGGCAAGGACTTCAGATCCCCGTGTCAGCACCGCACCAAAGGGGCGACCGCCTCGCAGGCGATTGGCGTGTGCGAGCTGCACGGCTTGGCGCATCAGCGCGACATCTTGGGACATGGCGGACTCCTGACAAGGGGGACTTGAAAACGCCCCGATTGTCAGGCAATGCCGTTGACCATGTGGGTCGAAAGACTGAATCGAATGGTTGAATCAGTCCTTCCCATTTCGGATGCAATCCTTCAATGCGTGCATCAGTGATGCTGGTGCGCGCCGTGTCCGCCATCTTGCCCTGCAGTGGCACCGCTGCGCACCTGCGCTTCGATCTGGCGCTCGCGGCGCTTGCCGTTGGCGTCTTCGAGCGTGAGCGTGAAGTTCAGCGTCTGGCCTGCCGTGATGGGCTGCTTCAGATCCATCATCATCAGATGCAAGCCGCCGGGCGCGAGCTTGACCTGTTCGCCCGCAGGTAGCTCGAGCGCGGGAATGGCGCGCATTTTCATCACATCGTTTTCGAGCTTCATTTCGTGGATTTCAACCACGCCTGCGACCGCCGATTTCACCGCCACCAGCTTGGCGCCTTGCGGTGCTTGCACGGTCAGGAACGCGCCCGTGCCGCTTTGGCCCGGGACGGCGGCGCGCACCCAGGCATCGCGCACATCGATGGCCGCCACGTTGTCGGGCAGCACATCGAGGCGCGCAGCGGGGAATTCCAGTTTATCGTTGGCGTTGGCAGCCGTTGGAATCTGTGCCCAATCCGCACGACCCACGTCGCAGATTTGATGGACTGGGAAATGCAGAGTCTGTGCGGTCGAGGGAAGCACGCCGCGCACGACGAAGGTGGTTTTCTCGGTGCCGGGCAAGGCAGTTGTTGCGCTGTCGGCTTCCCAGCGCACGACGCCGCCTTGTGCGCCCGCTTTGGGCGTGGTCAGCTTCCAGCCGCTGCGTGCAACGGCTTCCTTGAACTGAAAGGCCTTGGGCAGTTCGACTTCGATGGCCGTGGTCGCCTTGGCGTCCTTGCACGCATGGCCCACGCGGAATGCCGCGTCGTAATTGCTGCCGACATTTGCACCGCCTGCAGGCAGAACGACATGGGCTTGCGCGGCGGAGCCTGCGAGCAAGGCGGAGAGGAGTGCGAGTGTGTGGGTGGTCTTGTTCATGATGTTCTTCCTTTTGAAAAATGGAGTTCAGAGATCCCAGCGCAGCGACGCGGTGTAGGTGCGTTGCGGCATGGGGTGGAAGCTCCAGTAGCGTTCGTTGTTCACGTTGTCGATGCCGAACGCGCCGGTCAGCTCGGGCGTCAGGCGCACATGAGCGCGGAGATCCACGACAAAGAACTTGCTGGTGCCGAAGTAGGTGTCGGCATTGGTGTCGCTGTTGTCCAGCGTGTTGAATTGCTTGCCGCTGTAGCGCGCGGCGGCGGTGAGCGTCCAGCGTGCGTCGGGCTTGTAGCTCACGAGGCCCGTGGCGCGCCAGCGTGGCACGCGGGGCTGCCATTTGCCTTCACTTGATGGCAGGCCGGGGTTCCAGGTGCGGGGGTAGTCCTGTCCGGGAGTGGGCGCTAATATCTGGGTTTC
>CALMCS010000870.1 GCA_937862875.1 uncultured Comamonadaceae bacterium | reverse complement strand
AAGATTCAAGACTACGTGCTGGGCCTGGAGCAGCAACAGGTGCAGGAGCAAGACCAGCAGCAGCGCCAGGCGCTGCCGGAGACACAAGCTGAAAGTGTTGTGGCCGCGCTGGAGTCGGCCGGCTGGGTGCGCAGCGATGGCGCTGCCATCGCGTCCAAGTCGTTCGATACGGTGAACGGTAAGAACGATGCACATGCGTTCATCACGGCCGGCGATGGCATCAACCGCACTTTGCAATTCCAGTACCTCAGCGAAGGGCGCAACGTGGCGGCGGCAGATGGCGCGCTCATTCCAGTAGGTGCGACGGCCGAGCAGGCCGCCCGAATTGCGACAGCCGCCGCCGCACGGGCCGATAAGTCGATTCAGGATTCCTACGGCGTCCGCGTTGCCGCCATGTTGGACGAAGGGAAGCAGCAGGAGGCGAACATGCAAGCACAACAAGCCAAGCGGGCCGAGGCGGCCTACATCGAGCGCGTACTAGAAGCCGTCACGCGGGTGTCCGACCCGGCCGCCCTGCAGACGAGCGAGAAATTCGAGCTGGCCGAGCGGCGCAATGCCATCATCTTGACGGCCGACGCACGCACCATCAGCCCGGCATCGTTCCAGCAGAGCGCGAAGGAAGGCTTCGGTGTGGACATGCCGGCCGATTGGAACGGTCGAATCCATGTGCAGGGCAACGTGACGCAACAGATCGACGGCAAGCCTCACGTCGCCGCAGCACATTCCCTTGGCGTTGAACCGGAGTTCTTCGGGGTCTACGCGCAGCACGAGGACGGCACGCATCAGTGGCTGGCAGACTTCCCATCCGTCACCGAGGCCGACGAGCTGGCCGACCAGCTGCGCATGGTCGATGCCATTACCGAGCAGAACCCGCACGAGCAGGCGGCCAAGCTGGCCCGCGTGCTCGAAAACGCCGTGCGCCGCGACCCGAACAGCACGGACGAGCAAATTTCAGCCGCTAAAGAGGCCCGCAAGGATGCCGAGGGCGCGGCCATGCTCAACGATGCCGACATGCAGCGCCGAATCGCCGAGTTCGAGCGGGAACGGGGCCAGCAGCAGGCCGCAGCGCCGGCAGCGCAGTCCCCGAGCCAGATCAAGGCCGAAGCCCAGGCGCAAAAGACCTTCATCCAGGTGCCCTACCGCGAGAAAGACGAGGCGAAGGCGCTGGGTGCGAAGTGGGACCGGCAGGAACAGTCCTGGTACGTTCCGGCCGGTGTCGCTGCAGGCCCCTTCGCAAAATGGGCGCAGGGGGCCGCTACGGCCGCCGTAGACGGGCCGCAGGCCGTGCAGACGACCGAAGGCCCCACCGTGGGCCGCAAAGCGGCCCAGGAGCGGGAATACCTGGCTGTTCCCTACGGCGAGCGCATCGCGGCCAAGGCGGCCGGCGCCGAGTGGGACAAGGTAGCGAAGTCCTGGTATGCCGGCCCGAAGGCCGACATGGAGAAGCTGGCCCGCTGGAAGCCCGAGAACGTGCCCGACCAGCAGGGGCCGGCCATGACGCCGCAGGAAGAGTTTGCCGATGCGCTGCGCTCCATCGGCTGCGTGGTCAGCGGCGAGCATCCCATCATGGACGGCAAGAAACACCGCATCAGCGTGGAAGGCGAGAAGCCCAGCGAGAAAGCCGGCTCGGGTTTCTATGTCGGCCATCTTGACGGACACCCTGCCGGCTACATGAAGAACAACAAGACCGGCATCGACATGAAATGGAAGTCCAAGGGCTACACCCTCGATCCCGAAGAGAAGGCACGCATGGCGGCCGAGGCCGCCACCAAGCTGCAGGCCCGCGAAGCCGAGCAGGCTCAGGCCCACGAAGCGACCGCGCAACGTGTCGGCCGCCAGATGGCCGACCTGGTGCCGGTCGAGCAGCCGACGCCCTACATGCAGGCCAAGGGCATCGAGCCGCAGGCCGGCGTCTTCACCGACCGCGCAGGCCAGAAGACCTACATCCCCGCAACGGACGTGGACGGCAAGCAGTGGACGATGCAATACATCCAGGAGGACGGCACAAAGCGGTTTGCGAAGGACAGCCGCAAGGAAGGTTGCTTCCATGTCGTCGGCGGCATGGATGCGCTGGCCCAGGCCCCCGCCCTTGTGATCGGTGAAGGCTATGCGACTGCCGGCAGCTTGTCGCAATCGCTGGGCTTCGCCACCGTGGCCGCGTTCGACTCGGGGAACCTGCCGGCCGTTGCGAAGGCGCTGCACGAGAAATTCCCGGACAAGCCCGTCATCATCGCCGGCGACGATGACCGCCACCTGGAGCTGACGCAGGGCGTCAACCCAGGCAAGGCGAAGGCCCAGGAGGCCGCGAAGATCACCGGAGGCAAGGCAATGCTGCCGATCTTTGCGCCGGGCGAGAACAGCTATCCCGCTGGCCTTCCACCCGTCACCCCGGAGAAGTTCAGGGAGCATCAGCGCACCGGGACGACACTCAGCGACCAGCAGCTTGCCGCGCTCGATCACATGAAGGGCAAGACCGACTTCAACGACCTGGCGAACAAGAGCGTGCTGGGCAAGGAAGGGATCGACCGCCAGGTGCGGGCCGCCGTCCATGACGTGATCGAGAAGCACCAAGCGCGTATCGAGCAGCAGCAACAGCGCGTGCAACGACAGGACCAACCGTTGCAGCCGCGCCGCGCTGCGAAAATCTGACAACGGATTTAACGAACCGGCCGCATAATGGCTGCACTGTGTGAGCGGGTTCCTCCCTCCCTACCGCTCCGCAGCCTCCCTTGCCGCCTCGCACCCCGAGGCGGCTTTTTTTTGCCCCTGCCGCGCATCGAGCATGCACGCGGCGGCCGTGGCCAACACCGAGTTGGCCAGGCTGGCCAACCTGGTCGAGATCTACTGCAGCAGATCCCGAACGAGATCCACGCCGGCCAATTTGGGTAGCCAAAACCGACCCGGCCAATTTTGTCATTTTCAGAAGACGACTGCACCAGTTCATGAGGCTGGCCGCCCCGTGTGC
>CALMCS010000869.1 GCA_937862875.1 uncultured Comamonadaceae bacterium | reverse complement strand
ACTGGTTTACGTGATTGGCGAGGGAACCAGCGAAGTGCAGCGCAACATCATCGCGCGCGATCTGGGGTTCAAGCCATGAACGAGTCAAGCAACCCTTCCCGTTCACCGGAGTGACCCGATGAGCATGAACGCATTCATCACAGGTGCCTACGACACCGCGGTGGGCGAGCTGCCGGGCAGCAGCTGCATGGCCTTGCACGCCGAAGCCGCCATGGGCGCGGTCGCCGATGCGGGGCTCAAGCTGTCGGATATCGACGGCGTGCTCTGCGCCTATTCCTTCACCGAGCCGCACTTGATGCTGGCGTCGGTGTTCTGTGAGTATCTCGGCATTCATCCCGCCACCTGCTTCTCGATCCAGGCCGGCGGAGCCAGTGCCTGCATCATGATCATGCAGGCCGCCGCACTGGTGGCCAGCGGGCAATGCCAGCATGTGCTGGTGGTGACGGGCGACAACCGGTTGACCGGACTGTCGCGTGACGGAGCCGTCGCTGCGCTGTCGGAGGTGGGGCATCCGCAGTTCGAGCGTCCCTTCGGGATCAGCGTTCCGGCTTCCTATGCCATGGTCGCCAGGCACTATATGCATCGCTACGGCGTGACCTCGGAGCAGCTTGCCGCCATTGCGGTGGAGCATCGCAAACACGCCAGCCGCCATCCCAAGGCGCAAAAGCGCGAGTTGATCACGGTGGATCAGGTGCTTGCGTCCAAGATGATTTCGGATCCGCTGCACATGCTCGATTGCTGCCTGATTTCTGACGGTGGCGCGGCGCTGGTGATCAGCAGTCCGGCGGCGGCGCGCGATACGCGCGGCAAGGCCATTGAGATTTTGGGTGCCGGCCAAGGCCATACGCACGAGCACATTCTTGCGGCCCCGAGTCTGGTGGACTTCGGCTGCAAGACGTCTTCAGCAACGGCGTTCGCGCGGGCTGGGGTCGCCGCTTCGGATATCGACGTGGCGCAAATCTATGACTCCTTCACGATCACGCTGGCGGTAGAGCTCGAGTCCATCGGCTTTTTCGAGCGCGGTGAGGCGGGCGTTGCCGCGGCTGCGGGCGAGCTGGGTTTGGGCGGCAAGCTGCCGTGCAACACCCATGGCGGTTTGCTGTCTTACGCGCACTCGGGTGCTGCGGGCGGCATGTTCCATGCCGTCGAGGCCGTCCATCAACTGCGAGGGACCGCCGAGGCCCGCCAGGTTGCCGACGCCAAACTGGCTTTTGTTCATGGCGATGGCGGCATTCTGTCGGCCCATTGTTCTTTGGTACTGGGAGTGTGAGATGAGCATGTCCAATTACCCTCTACCCAACCCCAATGCGCAGACCAAGATGTATTGGGACGGCTGCGCTCAGGGCGAACTGCGCTATCAGCGCTGCGCCAGTTGCGGTCATGTGCAGCTCTTTGCGCGCTCGCTGTGCGAGCAATGCCAGAGCACGCAACTGGAGTGGAACACGTCGGCGCGCAAGGGCACGGTGCTGACCTTCACCACCGTATACCGCGCACCGCTGCCGGTGTTCAAGGAAATGCTGCCGTATGTGATTGCCATCGTCGACATGGACGAGGGCTTTCGCGTGATGGCCAACGCCTTGCCGCAAGTGCAGCAGGGCCCGCTTGCGATCGGTGCGCGCGTGCAAATCGGTTTCACCGATGTGCATGGCATGGCGCTGCCGGTATTGCAGCAACTGCTGGAGGCTGGCCAATGAGCGCGCAACCGATTCTGTACGAAGACTTTGTGCCGGGAACGGTCATGGGCGAGCGCGTCGAGGTCTACGACGCGGCGCAGGCGCAGCGTTGGCAATCCATTTTTGGCAGCGATGCCGACGGCGGAGCCAACGGCCCCGCCGAGGGTGCCAGCATGGCGGTGATTGCCATGATGCGCGGCTACCTGAATGTGGTGACGCCGCGCCCCGCAGGCAATGTGCATGCGCGCCAGCGGCTCAGCATGCATGGCGTGCCGCAGCAGGGCGAGGGCATTCGCATCGAGGTGAAATGCACCGGCAAGGAACTGCGCCGCGAACGCAAATACGTGGAGTTGACCGTCCGTGGATCGGGCACCGGGGGCCGCGCGCTCTTTGATGCGGTTCTCAATTTGATCTGGGCGGCGTAACCATGGCGCAGACACTTTCCTCCCAGGCGTTGGCAACCAGCAGCCTCACGGTGACTTCCGAAGTCGTCATGACCTATGCGGAACTCACCGACGATTTCAACCCACTGCACGTCGACGCCGAGTTCGCGGCCACGACGCCGATGGGGCGGCAGATTGCCCACGGCACGACGTCGTTGTGCCTGATCTGGCAATGCCTGCAGCGCAACTTTGGCGGCGCGGCATTGTCGACCGTCGATCTGGACGTTCGCTTCGTCAAGCCCGTCTACATCGGCGACGTGGTCACCGCAGGCGGCGAGCCCTGCACGGACCAGCCCGGTCAGTGGAACGTATGGGTGCGTGGCGGTGACGGAACCGACCGCATCGTGGGTACGTTTTCGCTGCGAAGCCCCGGCGACACCATTCAAGGAGCGAGCGATGGCCGCAACTAAGCAATCCAATCCAGCGGCCACTTTGGCCGAGCGGCTGACTCCGCTCTATCGCACGATGAGTCTTATCCGCCAGGTGGAAACCGCGCTGACCCGCCTGTTTGCCAACGGCGAGGTGCCCGGCTTCATCCATTTGAGCATTGGTCAGGAAGCGGTAGCTACTGGCATTGCCAGCGCCTTGCAGGCGCAGGACAGCCTGGCCACCACGCACCGTGGCCACGGCCATGTGCTGGCACGCGGCATGGAAGTGACGGGCTTCATGAAGGAAATCATGGGGCGCGAAGGCGGCCTGTGCAAAGGGCGCGGCGGCTCCATGCACGTTGCCGATCTGAGCCTGGGCATTCTGGGTGCCAACGGCATCGTGGGGGCAGGCATTCCGATTGCGCTGGGCAGCGCCATGGCCCACAAGATTCGCAAGACGGGCGTAGTGGCGGTGGCGTTCTTTGGCGATGGTGCCATGGCCGAGGGCGTTCTGCACGAGACCATGAACATGGCCTCGCTCTGGAAGAGTCCGTTGTTGATGGTGTGCGAGAACAATGGCTGGTCGGAGTTTTCTCCCACCTCGCGGCAATTCACCGCAAGCCTCCAGAAGTTGGCGGAAGCGTTTGGCATCGGCTATGCGCAGGTGGACGGCAATGACGTCATCGCAGTCGCAGACGCTGCAGCGGCCGCCGCGGAACAACTGCGGGCTGGCAAGGGACCCTTTGTGCTGGAGTGCGTGACCCATCGCGTGCGCGGCCACTTCGAAGGCGATGCGCAGAAGTACCGTGATGCGGGCGAGCTGGAGTCGGTGCACGAGCACGACCCTTTGACCTCCGCGCGCAAGGCGTTGCAGGCGGCTGGGGTGGATACCTCGGCGATCGACGCAGAGATTGCGGCACAGGTCGAGGCGGCCATCGATGCGGCGCGTGCCGATGCCTTGCCCACCATCGAAAGCGCCATTCAGGACGTCTACACACAAGCAGCACACGAGGAGACAGGCGCATGAGCGGCAGCACCACTGAAATGCGTTACGTCAACGCCATCACCCAGGCGCTGCGCGACAGCATGGAACAGGACCCGACGGTCATCGTCATGGGCGAAGACGTCGCGCAGGCGGGGGGTTCGTTCAAGGCGACCCGGGGCCTGCTCGATACCTTCGGCGAAGAGCGTGTCATCGATACCCCGATCTCGGAATCCTCGATCACCTCGGCCGCCGTGGGTGCGGCGCTGACCGGGCTGAAGCCGGTGGTCGAGATCATGTTCATGGACTTCATCACCCTGTCCATGGACGCGTTGGTGAATCAGGCGGCCAAGGCGCGCTACATGTTCGGCGGCCAGGGATCTGTCTCGATGGTGCTGCGTACCCCGCATGGTGGCGGCTTGAGCGCCGGGCCGCAGCACTCGCAGTGTCTGGAAGCCTGGCTGGCGCACGTACCGGGGCTCAAGGTCGTCTGTCCCTCGAACCCGCAGGACGCCTACAGCCTGTTGCGCGCCGCCATCGCCGATCCCGATCCGGTGATGTTCATTGAGCACAAGGCGATGTATGCCGTGAAGGGGCAGGTCGATGTGGCGCGAGAGGCGCGCATGGGTCAGGCGCGCATTGCACGCGAAGGCCGGGACGTCAGCCTGGTGACCTATGGCGCAACCGTGGCGGTCTGCCTTGCCGCCGCCGAGCAATTGGCCAAGGAAGGCGTGGAGGCCGAGGTGGTCGATCTGCGCTCCATTCAGCCCTGGGACAAGGCCGCAGTGCTGGCATCGCTGGCGAAAACGCATCGCGCCGTGGTGGTGCACGAGGCCGTCCAAGCCTTTGGTGTGGGCGCCGAGATCGTCGCCACGATTGCCGATGAAGGCTTCGACGAGCTGGATGCACCGGTGCTGCGCGTGGCCGCACCGTTCATGCCTGCACCGTTCGCCAGCTCGCTCGAAAAGGGCTACGCGGTGACGGCGGAACGCGTGATCGAGGCCGTGCGCAAAACCTTGGCCTGAGCGCCACCGACCTTTCAAAAGATACAGGAGAACCTTGCATGACCGAAGAACTCAATCCCATTCTGTGCGAACGCGTGGGTGCTGTGGGCGTGTTGACCATCAATCGCCCCAAGACGTTGAATGCGTTGAACGTTCCCACCTTGTTGAAGCTCGAAGCCGCCCTGACCGAGCTGGAGCGCGACGAGAGCGTGCGTGTGATCGTCATCACCGGCGCGGGCGAGAAGGCCTTTGTGGCGGGCGGCGATATCGCCGACTTGAAGAGTCGCCAGGGCCTTCAGCACTACGAAGAGTTTGCCGAGGTGATTCACCGGGTGTTTCGCCGCTTCGAGGTGTCGGACAAGCCCACGATCGGTGCCATCAACGGCTGGGCCCTGGGCGGTGGCACGGAGTTGCTGCTCACGCTGGATATTCGTTTGGTGGCGCAGGAGGCCAAGCTGGGGCTGCCAGAAATCAACCTCGGACTGTTACCGGGCGCGGGCG
>CALMCS010000868.1 GCA_937862875.1 uncultured Comamonadaceae bacterium | reverse complement strand
TTGCCGATCCGCAGGACAAGCAGAAGTGGACTCAGCAATTGCGCGACTGTTTCGATCGCGCGGCGGTCTGACGACGAGGTCAGTGCTGCCTGCTCAAAGGGCGGTACGCACTGACCAGATTTCTGGGAACAACACGACTTCCAGCATCTTGCGCAGGTAGCTCACGCCGCCGGTTCCACCGGTGCCGCGCTTGAATCCAATCACGCGTTCAACGGTCGTGACATGGCGGAAGCGCCAGAGGCGGAACGCGTCCTCGATGTCGGTCAGCTTTTCGCCCAGCTGGTAGAGGTCCCAGTATTTCTGCGGATCGCGGTACACCATCGCCCATGCCGCTTCGACACCGGCGCTGGCCTCATACGGCTGCGTCCAGTCGCGCTCCAGGCGATCCGCAGGAACGGGAATGCCTTCGCGGGCCAGCAATTGCAGGGACACGTCGTAGAGCGATGGCGCTTCAAATGCGGCCTGCACCTGTGCCAGCAATTCAGGACGGTGCTGGTGCGGCTTGAGCATGGCGGCGTTCTTGTTGCCCAGCGAAAACTCGATGTTGCGGTATTGGTAACTCTGAAAGCCGCTGGAGTTGGCGAGGTACGGGCGCATCGCCGAGTACTCGGGCGGTGTCATGGTGGAGAGCACGGTCCAGGCGCTGACCAACTGCTCCATGATGCGGCTCACGCGGGCCAGCATTTTGAAGGCGTCGGCACGGGTGCCCGTTGCCAACGCGCGGATGGCCGCGTGCAGCTCGTGCAGCATCAGCTTCATCCACAGCTCGCTGGTCTGGTGCTGGATGATGAACAGCATCTCGTCGTGCGCGGGCGAGAGCGGGTGCTGCGCATTCAGAATTTCATCCAGATGCAGGTAGTCGCCGTAGCTCATGTCGCGGCTGAAATCGAGCTTGGCGCGTTCGGTGTGAACGATGGATTCCGGGCTGGCGTTCTCGGCGGTGCTGGCGGATTTGGGGTCTTGCATAGGTGTCTTTGTGAAGGCGGGAGCTCGCGTGCGAGGGCCAGATTGTAGCGACGTGGCGCGGCTCAGCCGAGCGGGGAAGCCACCATCAAGATGAAGCGCGCCTGCGAGTTGCCAGCGTTGATGAAACGGTGCTCCGTGTCCATCGACAGCACGGCAGTATCGCCGGCGCGCAGCAGCACGGATTCTTCGCCGGACCAGACCCGTACCTGGCCTTTGAGAATATGAAACACCTCGCGCGTACCGGCGCGGTGCGCGGCAAAGTGACTGGACTCGGCACCGGAGGGCAGTTCGAATTGCAGCAATTCCAGCCCGGGCAGGGGTTGGGCCAACGCTACGCGTTCGACACCGGTATCGCCATACACAAAGCGCTGATGCTCACCCGCACGGGTGATGTGCGGTCCCGCCACGGGCCGCACCAGATCGCTCAGATCGCTGCCCAGACCCCGTGCAATCGCCATGGCGTTGCGCAGGCTGGCACTGAGCAGGCCGCGCTCGACGCGCGAAAGTGCGCCCGACGAAACCCCGCTCGCCTGAGCCAGTTGATCGAGCGTGATCCCGAGCTGCGCGCGGCGCGCGCGCACGGCCGCTCCGAACTGCGCGTCCGTGTCGGAGACCGAGTCCGCATCCATGCTGAGATCCATTTCGGGTGAAGTGCCATGATTCGAAGTCACTTGCTGAATTTCCTATCCGCAAATAAAATTGCCTAAACGCAATACTACGATTCTACGAGAGAACTGCAATGCCGCTATTTTTAAGTGCGCTCCCGGTGCTGGCCGTCATCGCCGCGCTGCTCGCGGGCGCTCGCTCGCTGCATGCCGCCTTGGCCGGGGTGGTGTTGGCCGTGCTGGGCATTGCAGTGGCGTTTCCACTCAGCGCACAAGAGGCCCTGGGTGCCACCAAGATCTGGCTGCCGGTGCTGATCGAAGTGCTGTTGATTGTCGGCGGTGGCCTGCTGCTGTCCGAAGTCTTGCGCGCCGCCGGAGCGCAGAAGGCCCTGGCGCAATGGATTCTGGGGCAAACCGGCAATGGCGTGGGAGCCGTGCTGCTGGTGGTGCACGGCGTCACGCCGTTCGCCGAATCGCTGACCGGGTTTGGCATCGGCATCACCATCGGTATCCCTTTGTTGATCCATTGCGGACTGCCTGCGCGCAAGGTCGCGGTGATCGGACTGCTGGGTCTGTGCGCCGTACCCTGGGGGTCGATGGGTCCCGGCACGCTGATCGCGGCCACCATGGCGGGACTGCCGCTGGACGATCTGGGTCTGGCCTCCGCCTACGTGAGCGTGATTCCGTTTGTCCTGACCGGCGTGGTGGCCGCATGGCTTGCCAGCGCGCCGGGCGAGCGTTTCTCTGCGGTGTTGCAGGGCATCTTTTCCGGACTGGTGTTGACGGTTGCCGTCAGCTTTTTCAACGCCACGGTCGGCACCGCACCGGCCGGTGCGCTCGGCGCATTGGTGGTGATCGTGATGTTCCTGATGCGTGGCCGATTCAGCCAACGTGCCGCAACGTCGACATCAAGCCATGAGCCGCGCGTCGCATTGGAACCCGTGGGTCAGCGCGGTTTGCTGGCCTACGCGGTACTGCTTGCCGGAGTGCTCATCACCGGGGTGATCGTGAAGGCGCTCAAGCTCCCCGCAGCCACGCACATGCTGGCGTCACCCGCGCTGTGGTTGTTTGTCGCCGCGGCCTTCTTTGCGCGCGGCGTGCCTTCCGGCGATTCGCTTCAACGCGCGGGACGATCCTGGAGTCAGGTGGCTCCCGTGACCGGCATGTTCATCGTGCTCGGCGTGCTGATGGCCGTCTCGGGCATGGCAACGCAGCTCGCACATGCCTTGGCGGCCGGCGGTCGCTGGTACCTGTTTGCGGCACCTTTTGTGGGCGCATTGGGCGGGTTCGTGACGGGCTCCAACACGGGCGCCAACGCCATGTTCGCCGCCACGCAGGCCGAGATCGCACAGGCGCTGGGCGTCTCGGTGCTGCCGTTCATGGCGGTGCACAACGTGAGCGCCGCGCTGCTGCTCATGGGCTCGCCGGGCAAGATCGAAATGGCCTGCCACCTCGCCCCGGCAGAGGCCCTTGCACACCGCGCCTGGATTCAGCGGGCGGTATTGACCACCGATCTGGCGGCGGTCACCGTGATGGCCTTGCTGAACGTACTGATCCTGTGAGCAGCCGTCAGGCGCGAAGCTCGCGCAACACGGCGCGCACCGGCGATGCATCGGAGGTGGTGAGCTTGAGGGGCAGGGCGATCAGTTCGTAGTCGCCCGCTGCGACCTCGTCGAGCACCAGGTTTTCCAGCACGCGCATCTGGTTGCGGCGAATCACCTGGTGCGCATCCAGCGTCTTGCTGGGAGCCGGGTCGATGCTCGCAGTGTCGATCCCGATCAGCATCACACCCAGCGCGGCCAACCGCTCGATGGTCTCGGGTGCATAGGCGGTGAGCTGGTCATCCCAACGATCCACGGGCATTTTTTCGTAGGTCCGCACCAGCACGCGCGCAGGCACATCCTGCATCGCGTGCTCGATGTGCTCCCACAGAATCAGCGGCCCACAACCGATCGCATGAATCACGCGGCAAGGCCCGATGTAATGCTCCAGCGGTACATTTCCAATCGCCGCACCCTCTGGGTCGTAATGCAGCGGCGCATCGCCGTGCGTGCCGACATGCGGCGACAGCGTGATGGTGGCCACGTTGACTGGGCAGTTGGGCGAGATGGTGGCGTTCCACTCCTGCGAGTAGTGGGTGTCGCCGGGGAATACGGGGCTGCCTGCGTGCACGGGGGCGGAGATGTCCCAGATGCGGGGTTGGGGGCGAAGGTTGTTGTTCATGCCCCCGATGCTATGCGTTGTGACGGTGACTGGAAACAGTTTTTGCCCTGACGCGCCTGTTTGAATGCCAAGCCTCCGCCGATCCTGGAACTGTCCAGGATCGGCGGAGGAAAGCGCTTGCTCGATAAGCTGAAATCAGAAATTCGTCTGAATGCCAAAGTCAACGGCGGTGCGTCGTTCCTTGCGAGTTTCGCTGGCGCTGGCGATGTCTACATACAGCTTGGTTCGCTTCGACAGTGCGTGGTGATAGCCCATACCGACCTTTTGGATCGTGATGTGGGTCTGACTGTCCTTGCGCCGGGCGATCAGAAATTTGACCTCTCCAACGCCCAATGGCGCAGTCGCCGCCAATTGCACGTTGGTTCGATCCGCCACATTCGAGCCCGACAGATTTTCTGCAGTTCCCTTGCCGATCATGATGCTGGGACGGATCACTCCAAAGTTATACGCGGCGGTAAGCACCCACATATTGGTTTTCACACCAATCGGAGATTGCACGCCGCTGTTTTCGTAACCGAGACCTGCGTAAATCGGGCCGCTCGAGTAGATGAAATTGGCTCCAAGTGCCTTGTGCTTGCTGCCGTTGCCGCCCTCGACAGTCCCTGCATTTTCCGAGGGTGCTATGGCGATGGTGGCAGTGACGTCGCCCAGCTTGGGTGTCCGGTAGGCCACCATATTGTTGAATCGAGTG
>CALMCS010000867.1 GCA_937862875.1 uncultured Comamonadaceae bacterium | reverse complement strand
ATGTCGCCATTCAGTACAAGGAATTTGGCGTCAAGCTGCAGCTCACGCCGACCATTCTGGCCAACGATCGCATTGCCCTGAAGGTCGCACCGGAGGCCAGCGATCTCGACTTCACGCAAGGCGTCACCATCAGCGGCGTCTCCGTTCCCGCCGTGCGCACGCGCCGCGCCGACACCATGGTCGAGCTGGCAGATGGCGAGAGCTTCGTCATCGGCGGCCTGGTCAATCGCTCGACGATGTCCAGCGTCAACAAGGTTCCGCTGCTGGGCAGCCTGCCGATCATCGGCATGTTCTTCAAGAACCTGAATTACTCGCAGGAAGAAACCGAGCTGGTGATCATCGTGACGCCGCATCTCGTGCAACCCCTGCCGGCCGATACCAATCTGGAAGCGATGTTGCCGGGCGCGCGCGCGGAGCAACGCAATGCCGGAAAAGTCTGGGCACCGTATCTGCTCGGTGCTCCCTATGCCAACTCCGCCTTGCCGGGCTTTTCGTACTGACCGCCATGAGCAACGAATCCCCTGTCCTGCATCCCGTCAGCACCTCTTCCGCAATGCCCTCGCTTGCGGAGCTGCTGGCCGCCGCCCCGTCCGTTCAACCCAGTGCCCCGGCGCTCACCGTGCAGCCACCAGTTCAGCTGCCGGTGCCCCACCTGCGACTGCATACCGAGCCTGCGCCGCTATTCAAGGCGGCTCCGTCGCCGAGCGACGGTCCTGAATCCGAGCCGCTGTTGGAAAGCGAGGCAGCAGCCCCCGATGAAGCGATCGCCAAGCTGCACGAATCCGCCGCCCACACCAAGCCCGGCGCGAAGGTGCCGCTGCTGCTGGTGCATGCCGGCCTCTCGGAAGGCGCGCTCATCCAGAGCTGGATGAACAACGTGCTCAAGGGAAGCCAACCGCACCTCGCACGCTTTCAGGAAACCGTGGCCGATCTGGTGCAATACCACCAGCCGCACGCGGTGCTGATCCAGTTCGATCCGTATTGCATCGACGCGGCGGTGGCGTTGGCCACGCAACTGCAAACGCACTACCCGCACATCCCGCGCCTCGCGATCGGGCGCACGCGCTATGCGCAATGCATGCTCGCCGCGCTGCGCACCGGGGTGCAGGATTTTCTCGACATCGACTCGCCCATCGAGACCGCACAGCAGGCCATTCAGCAACTGGTCAACAGCCCGCCAACCGCTGCGCAGACCGGCCAACGCGCGGCACAAACCGCCATCATCGCGGCGCGTGCGGGGCTTGGCAGCAGTCTGCTGGCAGCGCACCTGAGCTGGCATCTGCAAATGCGGCTCGCCCACGCTGATGCACCGAGTGACTCCGCCCCGCCCTCCGGCAGCGACGAGACCGAGACACTTTCCAGCCTCCTGATCGAGCTGGGAACGCCCGGTGGCGACTGCGCCATCTACCTCAACACGCCCGGTGAGTTCAGCTTCTCCGACGCGGTGGCCCAACAGCGCCGCCTCGACCGCCGCATGGCGCTGAGCGCGCTCGCGCGGCATGAGAGCGGTCTGCGCCTGTTGACCCAGGCGCGCCAGTCCGCTCCGGCGGCCTCCACCGAGGTCGACGCGCTGCTCAAACGCCTGAGCCAGTATTTCCGCCACATCGTGCTCGATCTGGGCGCGACCGAATCACCCCAACTCGTCAAGGACGTGTTGCCACATGCCAGTGAGATCTGGGTGGTCTGCGACCAAAGCGTTGCCAGCGTGGTGTGGACCACCGAGCTGATGAAGCATCTGGACCAGCTGAACATCGATCGCGACCGGCTGCAGCTCATCGTCAGCCGCCACGACCCGCGCCTCGAACTCAGCGCCGAGCAGATCGCGCGCCAACTGCAACTGCCGCTGCTGGACGTGATCCCGGAACGCCGCCGCGAGCTCTCCGCCGCGGTCAATCAGGGCGCGCTGCTGTCGGCCAGAACCAAGCGCGAGCCCTATGTGCAAGCCGTCGAAAGGCTGGTGAACCGCTTGCTCGCCGAACACCATCCGGACATCGATCTGCCCGTGCAGACGTCCGCCAACCGACCCGCCAGTCCGCTGGCGCGCCTGATGCAACGCATCAGCAGAAATTGAACGCTCCCCAATGACCACCACGGCCCACCCTCCCGCCACGCATGGCAGTCCCGAAGAGTTCGAGACCAGCACGCTGTACGCCGACCTGAAGAACAGCGCGTACGAGCATCTGCTCAGCCGCATCGAAGAACTGGGCGCCGAATTCGGCCGCTGGTCGCGCGCAGCGATCGCGCAGTTCGTCATGATGGAGCTGGACAGCTACATCCGCCTGCACTCGGTGCCGGTCAACGAACAGGAAGCCAAGCAGGTCGCCAGCGCCCTGACGCGCGAGCTGACCGGGCTCGGCCCGCTGCAGACGCTGATCGACGACTACAACGTCGAAGACATTCTGATCAACGGTTATCAGGAGATCTATGTCTCGCGCGGCGGTCTGCTGCAGCGCGAGGCCTCGCAGTTCAAGGACGACGAGCATGTGCTGCGCATCGTGCGCCGCATTCTCGCGCCGCTGGGTCGTCGGCTGGACGAGTCGAGCCCGATGGTGGATGCGCGATTGCCCGACGGTGGCCGTATCAACGTCATCATTGCGCCGCTGTCGATCGACGGCCCTTCGGTCTCGATCCGCAAGTTCCGCAAGGACCCGTTGACGCCCAAGGACCTCGTCAAGCTCGGCACCTTCAACGAAGACATCTGCCGCATTCTCGAGATGGCGGTGCAGGCGCGCTGCAACGTGCTGGTCAGCGGCGGCACCAGCTCGGGCAAGACCTCGCTGCTCAACGCGCTCGCCAGCTTCATTCCGAGCCGCGAACGCATCGTCACCATCGAAGACACAGCCGAGTTGTCGCTCAACCACAACCACGTCGTGCGCCTCGAAAGCCGCCCGGGCAGCTTCGATGGCTCGGGCCATGTGAGCATCCGCGATCTGCTGGTGAACAGCCTGCGCATGCGCCCGGACCGCATCATCGTCGGCGAAGTTCGCAGCGGCGAAGTGCTCGATCTGCTGCAGGCCATGAACACCGGCCACGACGGCTCGATGGGCACGATCCACGCCAGTTCGGCACGCGAGTGCCTGTACCGCGCTGAAATGCTGGCCGGCTTTGCGGGCTTTCAGGGCAGCGAGGTGAGCCTGCGCCGCCAGATCGCCAACGCGGTCGATTTCATCGTGCAGATTGGCCGCCTGTCCAATGGTCGCCGCCGCCTGCTGTCGCTCACCGAGGTGACGGGCATGACGGACAACATGATCTCCATGCAGGAGCTGTACCGCTACGAGCCGACCATCGGCTCCGACGGCCAGGAGATCGACAACTGGGTGTCGATGGGCATCTCGCCGCATTCGCCGAAGCTGCTCAACTGGTGGCGCTCGCAGCAGGCCATGCAGGGGGCCGCACGATGAACAGCGTTGCGCCAGCCATCTTGGTCATGGGTGCGCTTGCGTGCATCCTGCTGGCGCTTGCCCTGTGGTTGTTCGCGCGCGCTCAGCGCAGCGACGCACAGCGTTCCATTGACAGCAACATGCAGCGCAGCCTGGAGATTCAGCGCGATCTGCAGGCCAGCTCCACCTTGGTGATGCCGGGGGCGATGGCCGCGCCAGTGCCGCAGCCATCCAGTCCGGTGCGCGCCGATGCGCTGCAATGGCTGGAAAATCACATTGGCTACTCGTCGTGGGGCCTGACCCCGCGCGCGTCCGCGCTGATCGGTATGGCCGCTTTACTGTTGGCCATCATCCTGGGTTTGCATGGCGGCCTGGCGATGGGTGTCATGGCCCTGGTACTGAGCGTGCTGCTCGGCGTCTTCGGCATGTGGCTGCGCCTGAGCAAGCGCCGCGCCAAGATGCTGACGCAGTTGCCGAGCTTTCTCGACAACATGGTGCGCCTGATCTCCATCGGCAATTCACCGCATGCGGCCTTTCAATTCGCCAGCAGCAACGTACCCGAGCCGCTAGGCGGAGCCTTGCAGAACGTGTCGGCCTCGCTCGGCGTCTCGCCCGACCTGGGTCAGGCGATGGCGCAACTCGAACGCACCTGGGGCCTGCCGGAATTCGGTTTGCTCGCCGCCGTGTTTCGCATGAGCACCCGCTACGGCGGGCGTGCCGATCAAGTTCTGGAGCGCGTTTCCGCCTACATCCGGGATCGCCAATCGGCGGAGCGCGAGCTGCATGCCATGTCCGCCGAGGTACGCTTGTCAGCGTGGATTCTTGCGTTGCTTCCAGTTGTGGTCGGCACCATGATCATGTTCCTCAACCAAGGTTAC
>CALMCS010000866.1 GCA_937862875.1 uncultured Comamonadaceae bacterium | reverse complement strand
TCTGTTTGAGCTGACTGCTCAGTTCATGCTGGACGCCGCGCGCGATCACGAGCGTGGACAGCACGCCGAACGAGCGCACCGGCGCGGGCATCACCGCGTGCGCGCCGAGTTCCAGCACGGTCTGCACGATCGTCGGATTCTCATAAGTCACGATCGCAATCAAGGCCGCACGCATTTCCGGCGTGCGCCAGGTCATGTCACGGTGGACGATGTCGGGCCGCACCGCCACGAACACCACGTCGATGGTGTCGGGCAGCATCGGCGGCGGCGGCCAGAAGGCCTGGGTCTGGCAGCCGATGCGCTGCAGTTGCTGAATCAGGTGCAGGCCATCGGAATCATCGGGGTGCAGCACCGCGACACGCAGCGAGCGCAAATCGCCCAGCAGTGCCGAGCCGGAGGGAGGACGTCGAACGCTGGAGTCCACGTTATCTCTCCGCCGGTAGATCGTCGATGCGGTTGTGCAGCTTGACTGTCCAGTCGCCGAGCGAATGGGTGACCAGGTACGGATCGGGAAACACCGGCCGCGTGGCCTCGCGCATGATGGTGAATTGGCCATCCGCCCCCACCCGTCCGACGCGCGGATACAGGCAGGTGTGGTGGTTGCTGGCGTCGATGCGCACCCGCCCCTGCGGCGCATGGAATTCGCTGCCGAGCAGATACGGCATCAGCAGATTGATCTCGTCGCTGCCCGCTTGCCGGAACGCGTTGGCGAACAGATGGATCTGAAAGTACGCGGCCTCCCAGCACAGATTGGGCATCACGTCGGAGCCGAAGCGCCGCCGAAAGCGTTCGAGACAGCGCTGGTTCACATCGGACTTGATCGACTGGAAATACGGCGCGGCGGTGAAATGCCCCGCCGCCGTGCCCGGCTGCATCTGCGAGATTTCGGCCTCGGAGGTGGTGAGGCTGGCGATCGGCATGCGCTGCGGATCGAAGCCCGCATCCGCATAGGCCTGGTACAGGCACGCGGTCGAGTCGCCCACCACGGTCGAGAAAATGAAGTCCGGCTTCTTCGCCTTGATGTCTTCGATAAGGGTCTTGAAGTCGTGCTCGCCCGCATCGAGCTTCACATAGCGCTCGCCGAGCAATTCGCTGTCGGGTCGCTGCTGGATCAGCTCCTTCATGATGCGGTTGGACTCCCACGGGTAGATGTAGTCCGAGCCGATCAGATAGGCGCGCGCACCGAAGTTGGCGGTCATGTACTCCGCGAGCTGGACGCTGTTCTGGTTGGGCGCGGCACCCGTGTAGATCAGGTTGTGCGAGAACTCGAAGCCCTCGTAGAGCGTGGGATAGAACAGCAGTTTGTTCCAGCGCTCGATGATCGGAATGACGGCCTTGCGGCTGCTCGACATATAGCAGCCGAAGATGGTGTTCACGCGGTCTTCGACAATCAGCTTTTCGGCGAGCGCGGCATAGACGCGCGGGTCCGACTGCGCGTCATACACCACCGGAATCACCTCGCGACCATCCACGCCACCGCCGTCGTTGACTTCCTCGATGCCCAGCAGCGTGCCCTGCAATTGCGACCGGCCAATGCGCGAGGTCACGCCGGTCTGCGAAAACAGTACACCCACCCGTAACGGATCTTTGTTCGCCAATGGAGTCATCCTTTCGCCACCTTTTCTGCTTTTTTCGGTGGCTCTACTTTCGCTCAAAACGCTGAAACAGGCATCCCGGTTTCTCCGCAGATTCGCACATGATTTCTCACTGCACCAATCGCTCCAGCAAACCCAAGAGGCGTGTGTGCAGCTCCAGCGGATTGCGCACCGCGCAGTAACCCGAAGCGCCATAGATGGCACGCAGTGCGGCGCTGTCCACATCGCCCACCGCCAGCGCGGCCACCACGACGCCGGAACTGCGTGCGGCCTGCACGGCGACGCGGGCGTCGCTGGCCAGATAGCGCTCGTCGAACACGTCGATATCGGACGGTACGCCGTCGCTCAACACCACAATGGCGCGATGGGCACCCGGCTCGCTCGCCGCCACGCGCGTGGCGTGGCGCAGCGCCGCACCGAGCCGCGTGGAGTAGCCGGCCCGCAAGCCATCGATCAGCGCCGCCGAATCCGCCCCCAGGCGTTCGCCGAACTCCAGCATTCGAAAATAGGAAACCGACTTGCGCGTGTCCGAATGAAAACCATGGATCGCGAGCCGCGTGGTACTGCGGTCCATGCGCTCGGCAAGCCACCTCAGCGCGCGCTTTTGAAGATCGAGCAGACACAGATCGGTGCCCGCCAACCGGTCGTTGCAGGACTCGGACAGGTCGACCAGCACCAGCACGCTGAGCGGCGGCGAGGCGCGCCCGGCATCGCGAAAGATGCGCGGCGATGGATCGCTGCGCGCGCGCCGGTCCACCTGCCAATCAATGACCGCATCCAGATCCAGATCGTCGCCCTGCCACTGTCTGCGCAGGCGAATCTGGCGCTGGGTGCGTACCGCCGCGCGCCACAGTTTTCCCTGCGCGCGAACCGGCGCTCGCGCATCGTTGCGTCTGCGCAGGGCCGCTGCGTTCACGGGCGGTTGCCGCTCATACAGCGTGCACCAGTCGGCACGCAAACGGTCGAGGCGGTAATCCCATTCGGGGTAGAAGAAAGGCAACGAGGATTCCGGCTCGCTCGTTGCTACGTCCTGGTCTGCATCGTCCTGTTCGTTCTCCGGTGGCGCTTGAATAGGCTGCGGTGGCGGAGTGGCGAAATCCTTCTGAACCTCCTGCGCCGTCGATGGATCGTCCTCGCTGTCCCCCAGATCCCACAGAAAACTGTTGTCATCGCGATAAGGCGCGGGCACGTGAAAGGCCTGCAGATTCATGCGCAAACGCAGCTGCCCCAGGTCGTTCGCCAGAATGGATGCGGCGGCGCGCAGCGGACCCGGCTCCGCCAGCTCACCCGATTGGCGCAATTCGCCGAACAGGGTGCGGGCCTTCACGATCCAGCCGTTGTCGTCTTCATACGCCGCATCGGCCAGAGCCCAATGCAAGCGCGCGATCAAGCCGTCAAAGCCGGTGCGCCAGGCGGCATCGGGCGGCGGCGCAAACGCATCGAGAAACCAACGGCGTACTCCGGGGAACTCATGGGCCAGCAGGCATTCCACGCGCGCGTCTTCGAGCGCGCCCACGACCGCATGGCCCATCGGCTTGAGGCCGCGCCCGGATTGCTTGCGCGGCGAGTGACGCCAATGCGCCGCGCCATGCGCCAAGGCGGCGCGCCACAAGGCCCAGTGATCCGGGGCGTCGAGGGCGGTATAGCTGTCCGGCAGAAACAGGCCATGCTCCGCATCCAACACGGGGCGCGCGGCGGCTGCATGCAACACCGATTGCTGCCCTGCCTGAACGGCACCCAGCTCGCCCGCCAACATGCCCCACAACCAGGACAGCGACGGCAAGGCATCGGCCAGCGCGGCACCGCCGCATTCGCTGTTCAGCGCCTCCACGGCGGCATGGTTTTCCAATGCGAAGAATGCGCGCAGCGACGCCGGATCGCCGGCCTCGAACATCCGCAAACCCGTCAGCACCCAGCGGCGCAAACCGTCCACGCCGAGGCGCTGCACCAAGGTGTCCAACCGATCGGCAATCGCCAATGCCGCAGCCGGCTGCACCGCATGCAGCGCTTCGAGCAGCTCCAACAAGCGGCTCCATTCCCGCGCCGGGACATGCAGCAGTAAGGCATCCAATTGCCGCGCCACCAACATCTCCAGCAACGCCATGTCTCCGGCGCGCCAAGTCGGCGACACCCGCTCCCACGCGGTGGGGAGACGGGCGGCGATGGGGGTAGTTTCAAAAATGCGCATCGACCATGCTCACCAGCGCACGCAACAAATCGGGGTCATCGACCAGCGGGCGCACCAGTGCGAGATCGCAGGCCGCGACCGGTTCAACGCCGTGGCGCATCAACCGACCCGCGTGAATCAGCATGCGCGTGGACATGCCCTCCTCCAGGCCGCGCTCGACCAGCAGGCGCGATTGCTCGGCGATGGTCACCAGCTTCACCGCCAGCGCCGGTTCGACGCCGGATTCGCGCATCACAATCCGCGCCTCCACCTCGGACGGTGGATAGGAAAAATCGAGCGCCAGAAAGCGCTGGCGCGTCGATTGCTTGAGGTCCTTGGTGTGGCTCTGATAACCCGGGTTGTACGACACCACGAGCTGAAAATCGGGATGCGCGCGCACCAGCTCGCCCTTCTTGTCGAGCGGCAACTGGCGGCGCGCGTCGGTCAACGGATGGATCACCACCGTCGTGTCCTGCCGCGTCTCCACCACCTCATCGAGATAGCAGATGCCGCCATGGCGCACGGCGTGCGTGAGCGGGCCGTCGTGCCACTTCGTGCCATCGGCATCGAGCAGATAGCGGCCCACCAGGTCCGCGGCCGTCATGTCCTCGTTGCAGGCCACCGTCACCAGCGCACGCTTGAGCTTCCACGCCATGTGCTCGACCAGCCGCGTCTTGCCGCAGCCCGTGGGGCCCTTGAGCATCAGCGGCAGCCGCAGCGCATACGCGGCCTCGAACATCTCCACTTCCTGCGCCACGGGCTGGTAGTAGGGTTCATCGGTGATGAAAAAGTCTTTCAATGCTTCGGTCATGGCGTGGCGTCGTTCTGGTCCATTCAACGGGATGCGGGGCGTCATCGCTGCCGCTGGCAGCGATGACGCAGCGGTGGCTAGGTAGGACTAGCCGTCGTGACTAGCGGTGCTTGGCGGCTTCGTGCGGAATGCCTTCGATCGGGCATTCCGGCGTTCCCACGGTGGTGCGGGTGAACGACTCGACCATCTCGCGCGCGCCCTCCGGGTCCTGCACCCACTTGGCATAGAAGCCAAACGGACAGGCCGCCACGCCATTCACCTCTTCTCCCGAATTGATCTTGCCGGTGTAGCCGCGGTGCAGCAGCTTGAACAGATGGTTCTGCGATTGACCGTTCTTGCGCGCATCGCGAATCAGGAACTTGGACAGCTCGGCATACTGAATGCCCATTTCCTCCTCGCCGGTTTCGCCGAGCGTGCGGCCATCGAAGCCGATGATCGCGGAGTGCCCGAAGTACGAGTAGACGCCGTCGAACCCGGCCGCATTCGCTACCGCCACATACACGTTATTCATCCACGCCATGGCCTTGGAGACCATGACCTGCTGGTCTTTGGCGGGGTACATATAGCCCTGGCAACGGATGATGAGTTCCGCGCCCTTCATCGCGCAGTCGCGCCAGATCTCGGGGTAGTTGCCGTCATCGCAAATGATGAGGCTGATCTTCATGCCCTTGGGGCCTTCGCTCACGTAGGTGCAGTCGCCCGGATACCAGCCCTCGATCGGCACCCAGGGCATGATCTTGCGGTACTTCTGCACGATCTCGCCCTGGTCGTTCATGAGGATCAGCGTGTTGTAGGGTGCCTTGTTCGGGTGTTCTTCATGGCGCTCGCCGGTCAGCGAGAACACGCCCCACACCTTGGCCTTGCGGCAGGCCTCGGCGAAGATCGCGGTCTCGTCGCCGGGGATGGTCGAGGCGGTCTCGTACATCTCCTTGGGGTCGTACATGATGCCGTGCGTCGAGTACTCCGGAAAGATCACCAGGTCCATGCCCGGCAGGCCCTGCTTCATGCCCACCAGCATGTCGCCAATCTTGCGCGCGTTCTCCAACACCTCGGCCTTGGTGTGCAGACGAGGCATCTTGTAGTTCACTACCGCTACGCCGACGGTATCGGCACTGCTTGAAATATCACCATGTCGCATGATTGCTCTCCTGTAGGTTGATCAGTGGGTTGGGGGATGGTTGAAAGTCATACGGTCAGAAAGGCGCTGACCTTGCGTTCATCGAGCGTGGCGCGCTGTTCCTCATGCACGATGCGTCCGCGATCGATGACGAGAAATCGGTCCGCCAACTCCAGCGCGAAGCTCAATACCTGCTCCGACACCAGAATCGCAAAATGACGCTCTCGTCTCAGCACATTCAAAATGCGTGCCATGTCCTTGATGATCGAAGGCTGAATGCCCTCGGTGGGCTCATCCAGAATCAACAGGCTGGGATTGGTCACCAACGCGCGTGCAATCGCCAACATCTGCTGCTGGCCGCCCGATAGATTGCCGCCCTTGCGATCGCGCATTTCGGCGAGCACCGGAAACGAGGCGTGCACGTAGTCGGGCACCTTGTTGGTGCGCGACGCACCAGCCTTCATGGCCACCAGAATGTTTTCTTCCACCGTGAGCTGCGGAAAAATCATGCGACCTTGCGGTACAAACGCCATGCCGCGGCGCACCCGTTGGTAGCTCGGCAGACCGCCGAGCGAGACCCCCGCCAGCGTGATGTCACCGCTCTTGGCCGGCAACATGCCGATCAGCGCCTTGAGCAAGGTGGTCTTGCCCATGCCGTTGCGTCCCATGAGGGCGACGGACTCGCCCGCCGCCACCTGCAGCGACACCTGATGCACCACATCGGATTCGCCATAGCCCACCTGAAGCTGATTCACCTGAAGCATTTCGTTTTCTCCTTCGTGCCGAAGCCATCAATGGCCGAGATAGACATCGATCACGCGCGGATCGGCCTGCACCTGCGCCACCGTGCCCTCGCTCAGCAAGCGGCCCTGGTGCAGCACGGTGACCTTGTGCGCGATGCGCTTCACGAAGTCCATGTCATGCTCGATCACGATCACCGACTTGCCGCTCGAGATGCGCTGCAGCAGCTCCGCCGTCTGCTCGCGCTCGCGTGGGCTCATGCCTGCCACGGGCTCGTCCAGCAGCAGCAATTGCGGTTGCTGCGTGAGCAACATGCCGATCTCGAGCCACTGCTTTTGTCCGTGGCTGAGTTGGCCGGCCTTGTGGTCGAGTGCGTCCAGCAGAAACACCTCGCGCGCCGCAGATTCAATCGCCTCGCGGGCCTTGGCGTCGCGCTTGAAGAACAATGAACTGAGCACGCCCTGCCCCTGAGGCAGAGAGATTTCAAGGTTCTCGGACACCGTCAGGTCTTCATAGACCGAAGGCGTCTGGAACTTGCGACCGATGCCGAGCTTGACGATGCGGTCCTCGCTCAGACGAGTGACATCGTGACCATCGAAAAGGATCTGGCCGGAGCTGGGCCGCGTCTTCCCGCAGATCATGTCGAGCAGCGTGGTCTTGCCTGCGCCGTTCGGCCCGATCACCACCCGCAGCTCGCAATGATCGACGCCGAAGCTCAGGCCATCCACCGCCTTGAAGCCGTCAAACGACACACTCAGATCGCGCACCTGCAGAATCTGGGTGCGAGACGTTTCAGTGCTACCGGAGACGACCGCACGGGGCGTTTCCAGTTCAGGCAAGACAGCGTGGGACTGCAGATTCATGGTGGTGGTATTCATGCCCGTACCTCCTGCGCCAGCACCATTCGCTTGGGCGCTTTGGCGCGCGACAGCCACCATCGATCCAGCAGGCCAAACAGGCCGTTGGGCAACGCCAGCACGACGATGAGAAACAGTCCGCCGAGAAAGTACAGCCAGGTTTGTGGAAAGGTCTCGGACAGATAGGAGCGCAGAAAGCCCACCAGCACCGCGCCCACCACCGCGCCGGTGATCGACAGGCGACCGCCTACCGCGGCGAAGATCACCATCTCCACCGATGCCACCACGCCAATCGCGTTCGGTGCAATCAATCCGACCTGCAAGGTATAGAACGCGCCACCGATCGCCGAGAACAGCGCCGCCAGGGCGAACACCGCTGCCTTGATATGCGCCGTGTTGTAGCCGCTGAAACGCACGCGGCCCTCCTGGTCACGAATCGCGATCAGCACCTTGCCCAGCCGGCTGCGCGCCACAAACAGGGCCGCGCCCATCACCAAACCCAGCACGCCGACTTCCACGAAATACAGGTTGCGCTGCGCCGCCTCGGTCGTGATCGGCAGTTGCAGCAGCGTGCGGAAATCGGTGATGCCGTTCGCCCCACCCGTGTCGCCTTGCTGGCCGACGATCAACACCGTGAGCGTCAACGCCAGCGACAGCGTGACGATCGAGAAATACACACCGCTCACGCGCTTCTTGAACACCGCATACGAGAACAGATAGGCCAGCCCCGCCGGTAGCAGCACGATGAAGAACAACGTCCAACCGAAGTGCCGGAACGGCGTCCACCACAAGGGCAGTTGCTCGACGCTGCTCCACACCATGAAGTCGGGCAGCTCGGGGGCCGACGCTTCGAGCTTCAGGAACATGGCCAGCATGTAGCCGCCGAGACCAAAGAAGATGCCCTGGCCGAGACTCAGCATTCCGCCGTAGCCCCAGGTCAGCACCACGCCGATCGCGACGAAGGCGAAGGCCAGGTACTTGGACATGAGGTTCAGGCGAAACGGGTCGAGCACGAAAGGCGCGACGCCGAGCAGCAGGATCAACAACACCAGCGCGCTGATGGTTTCGAGTTTGAGTTTTTGCAGTCCCATGACATCAGCTCCTGGTGCGGCGGGCAAACAGTCCCTGCGGACGGAAATAGAGCACGACGATCACCAACGCGAGAATGCTCACCCGCGCCATCGATCCGCTCATCAGGTACTCGAGAACGGTCTGCGTCTCGGCGATCGCGAAGCCCGACATGGCCGTCCCGAGCAGGCTTTGCACGCCGCCAAACACCACCACGATGAAGGCATCGACGATGTAGAGCTGACCGGTTCCGGGGTTGGTCGAACCCACCATCGTGAACACGCTGCCGGCAATTCCGGCCAGCCCCGAGCCCAGCGCAAAGGTGAGCGCATCCACGCGATTGGTGTTGATGCCAACCGCCGAGGCCATGGGCCGGTTCTGCATCACCGAGCGCACCTCCAGCCCCCAGCGCGTGCGGTACAGCAGCCAATACACAGCCACCGCAACAACGGCCGTGAGCGCGATGATGAACAGCCGGTTCAGCGGAAACTGCAGGTCGGCCGTGGGCTCCCACGCCCCCGCCAGCCACCCCGGCAGCGGCACGCTCACCTCTTGCGCGCCGAACACGCTGCGATAGGTCTGCTGCAGGATCAGGCTCAGGCCCCAGGTGGCAAGCAGCGTGTCGAGCGGCCGGTTGTAGAGAAACCGGATCAGTCCGCGCTCGATCAGATACCCCGCTGCAAACGTCACGGCGAAGGCCACCGGAATGGCGACGAACAGATAGGCCCCCAGCCACCAGGCGGCGGGCAGGACCTGTTCACACACCTTGGCCGTCAGATAGGTGGCATACGCGCCCAGCGCCATCAGCTCGCCATGCGCCATGTTGATCACCCCCATGAGGCCAAACACGATGGCCAGCCCCAGGGACATGAGCAGCAGAATGGTGAACAGACTGATGCCGTTGAAGGCCTGCATCACTGCAATATCGAAACTCATCGCCGTGCTCCACGTTGGTGGTTGAATGCCGCGTCAGAACTTGGGGAACGGGTTCGGCGCGATCAGGTCGGGGGACTCCCAGACCACCTCGAACTGCCCGTCCGCCTGCGCCCGGCCGACCCGCACCTTCTTGTAGACGTGGTGGTTGTTCTCGTGCACGCGCACCTTGCCCTCGGGTGCGTCGATCTCGATGCCGGCCGATGCGGCGATCACCTTGGCGGGATCGAAGCTCTTGGCCTTCTCCACCGCGAGCTTCCACAGATGCACGCTGTTGTAGGCCACCTCCATCGGATCGCCGATGACGCGCTGCGCACCATATTTGGCTTTGAAGGCCTTCACGAAGCGCTCGTTCACGGGATTTTTCAGGCTCTGGAAATAGCCCATGCAGGCGTAGTAACCGACGGCGTTGTCGCGGCCGATGCCTTCGACCTCGTTCTCCGAAACGACCGTGGACAGGAGCACCTGCTTGGTGCCGTCCAGCCCCGCCGCGCGCAGTTGCTTGTAGAACGCCACGTTCGATCCGCCGACCACGGTGCTGTAGATGCAGTCCGGCTTGGCGGCCTTGATCTTGTTGATGATCGAGGAGAACTCCGTGTGTCCCAGCGGCGCATATTCCTCGCCCACCACCTTGCCACCGACGCGTGCAATCGCCTGCTTGGCGATCTTGTTGCAGGTACGCGGATAGATGTAGTCCGAGCCCACGAGGAAGATCGACTTGCCCTTTTCCTTGACCAGCCATTCCGACGCGGCCACCACCGATTGCGTGGCTTCCTGGGAGGGATAGATCACATGCTTGTCCATCTCCTGACCTTCGTAATAGGTCGGGTAGTAGAGCAAGCCGTTGTTGGCCGCCAGGGCCGGCAGCACCGCCTTGCGCGAGGCCGAGGTGTAGCAGCCGATGATGGCCGCGACCTTGTCGCGCTCCAGCAGCTTGCGGGCCTTTTCGGCAAACACCGTGTTCTCGCTGGCACCGTCTTCGAGAACGATTTCGATCTTCTTGCCCAGCACGCCGCCGGCCGCATTGATCTCTTCGACCGCCATTTTTTCGGCATCGACCAGGGAGGCTTCGGCAATCGCAATCGTGCCCGAGAGCGAGTGCAGCAGGCCGAGCTTGACCACCTCCTGCGCCCAAGCCCATTGGGGGATGAGTCCACCCGCACTCGCCACCAAAACCGTTCCACCTGCGCCACCCATCAGCTGACGCCTCGAGATCTTGATCTTGTCCATGACTTTGTCTCCTGTTCGTTGGCTCGAACTTTCGTGTGTTGAAAAGCCGAAAAATCGGCCTCCGACGAATCACGCGGACAGAAATCGACCAGCCACAGGCGTGCGCAAGCGCAACCCACTTCAGGGAAGTTCAAAACAAGTTCGTGTGGAAAGCCGGAAATAAAAAAAGCCCAAGTCAAAAAATTGACTTGAGCTTCATTGCCCGGGATAGGTCTGGCAGCACTGGCAGACGCATCCGAATATCTGGAAACGATGATTCGTGTAGCAGATTCTAGAAGCCCCTTGCACACCTCCTGAATCCGGAATTACCCGAAGTTTTTTTATATATTTCGCAACCCTGCGAGCCTTGACCTCCATCAACGCACACGCACTCGCAATCTCTCGTATCTCTGAAAACGCCAAACCATCTATGTCGAGCAAACCCTCTTCCACGCACGGTGCGCTACGCCCTCTCCCCACTCTGATCTTTGCCAGCCGCTGGCTGCAACTCCCGCTGTATCTCGGCCTGATCGCCGCCCAGGGTGTCTATGTCTTTCACTTCTGGGTGGAACTGGTTCACCTGATGGAGGCCGCATTCGGCAGCACCGCGGCCCTCGACAAACTGGTCAACAGCATTGGCTACAAGACCAGTGCGCCGATCACCTCATTGAACGAAACCGTGATCATGTTGGTGGTGCTCGCGCTCATCGACGTGGTGATGATTTCCAACCTGTTGATCATGGTGATCGTCGGCGGCTACGAGACCTTTGTCTCGCGCCTGAATCTGGAGGGTCACCCCGATCAGCCGGAATGGTTGAGCCACGTGAACGCCTCGGTGCTCAAGGTGAAGCTGGCCACTGCGATCATCGGCATCAGCTCGATCCATCTGCTCAAGACCTTCATCAACGCGGACAACTACTCGGACCGCGTGTTGATTGCGCAGACCGCCATCCACATCACGTTCCTGCTGAGCGCGCTGGCGATTGCGCTGACCGACCGCTTGCTGAGCCACAGCTCGGACAAGGGCCACTGATAGGCTGGGGGAGCGCTCCCAACCCTCCCCTCCCATCTTGCAACGACACCCAACGGCCAAGCCTCCAACGCTTGGCCGTTGGTGTTTTCAGACCTGCGTTGTGGCTGCGACAGGCACGTCAGGCGCAGCAGGCACGGCATCTTTCTCGCGAATGGCCTTCGCCGTGTCCTTGGCCTTGTCGTTGTCCGCACGCAGCCGTGCGAGCTCTTCGGCACTCACGCGCGCCACGTTCGAGTAGTCGAGCTTCCACTCATGGCTCTCGTTCCAGACCTGCGGCGACTGCACCGTGGTGCGCGCTGCCGGGGCGGTCTCCAAGACGCGCAAGGCCAGCTCCAGC
>CALMCS010000865.1 GCA_937862875.1 uncultured Comamonadaceae bacterium | reverse complement strand
GTTGATGTACTGGCGCTTGAGTTCCTGCTCGGCGCGATCGGCCAGGGCCTTGTCGAATGGGCGACCTTCGGTCAGGCCCACATCGCGCATGGCTTTCTTGAGCGTGTCGGCGTCGAATTCCTTCGTGCCCGAGAACTCGACATCGGCAATCGTGGGTCGTTCTTCGACCACCACGACCAGCACGTTGCCGGTAGCTTCGAGGCGCACGTCCTTGAACAGACCGAGGGCAAACAGCGCGCGGATGGCCGCTGCGCCCTTGTCGTCGGTGTACTCATCGCCCACACGCAGTGGCAACGAGGCAAAGATAGTGCCGGGTTCTACGCGCTGCAGACCTTCCACACGGATGTCCTGCACCCGAAATGGGTCCAACGCCCAAGCCTGAGCCGCAAAGACCATGGCAGCGAGTGCCGTTGCCGTACGCAGCCCCAAGCGATTGAATTGTTTTTTCATGTGTGAATAGAAGCCAGTACCGCAGCACCAAAGTGGCAAAATTTCTAGCCAAAAAGCCGGGTTACATACCGTGTAACATCATTGAACAGAGCAATGGACATCATGACCATCAGTATCGCGACACCGCCGCGCTGCAGTCTTTCCATCCATACCTCGGACACGCCGCGCCCTGTTATGCCTTCCCAAAGATAATACATCAGGTGCCCACCATCCAGAACGGGCAAAGGCAACAGGTTCAGTACGCCAAGGCTCACGCTGATGAGCGCCATGAAGATCAAATACTGGGTCAGGCCCATGCTGGCTGATTTTCCGGCGTAATCGGCAATAGTCAACGGTCCGCTCAGGTTTTTAACCGATGCTTGCCCAATGACCATACGGCCCATCATACGAAGTGTAAGCGCCGAAACTTCCCACGTGCGCTGTACGCCTTTCAAAATACCCTCTGCAAAGCCATAGTGGACGGTCACCATTTCCGGTGCGGCACCCACATAGGCACCGATACGTCCAAAGGAGCCATTTGCATCCTGCAACACTTCAGGTGTCACAGAAATATCCTGCAGACGCCCTTCACGCTCCACCTGCCAGATTTGCGTGGTCGCCTGACTGTCCTTGACCGAGTGGCGAATGACCTCGCGCAGCTGCTGACCATCCACGATGGAGGTCTCGCCCACGCGCAGCACCAGATCGCCCGGCTTGAGGCCCGAGCGCGCAGCCGCGCCGCCGTCAACCAGCTCACCCAGCACGGGCTTGGTCCACGGGCTGATGATGCCGATCTTGCGGAACAGCTCGAGATCGGCGTCCGTCGCATTCATGGCGGCCAGACCGAGCTTGATCTCGCGCGTCGAACCCGCCGCGCCATTCTCCGAATTGCGCACGGAGAGCCTTGCATCCTGGCCGTCGAGCGCGCCGCGCGTCAACAACCAACGCACGTCTTCAAACGATTGCACGGGTTCGATGTCATCGTCGCCGAGGGCCGCACCCACGACCAGCTCGCCACCGCGCAGCCCGGCCTGGTCGGCAATCGAGCCCACCACGGGGTTGCCCAGCAGCGGCTTGCCTTCCTCCACACCCGTCCAATTGACGACGGAGTAAAGCACTACCGCCAGCAGCAGATTGGCGATCGGGCCGGCGGCCACAATCGCCGCACGCGAGCGCAGCGGCTGCGTATTGAAGGCCAGATGGCGTTCTTCAGGAGCGACCGGTGCCTCGCGCTCGTCCAGCATCTTGACGTAGCCGCCCAAGGGGAATGCGGCCAGCACGAACTCCGTCGGCGAGCCCTTGGGCTGCCACTTCAGCAGCGGTTTGCCAAAGCCCACGGAAAAGCGCAACACCTTCACGCCGCACGCGACGGCGACCCGGTAGTGGCCGTACTCGTGCACGGCAATGAGCACTCCCAGTGCCACTACGAATGCAACGATGGTCAGCAACATGTGTGCGTCTCCTGAATTGAATGGAATCAGAGGGTTCTGATTCGCGCAACGGCTTCAAGCGCCGAGGCACGGGTTTGCGCGTCCAGCGCGAGCAGCGCTTCCAGCGAATCCGGGTTGGACGGTACCACACGCTCCAAAGTTTCCAGATTGATGCGATGAATTTGATCAAATCGAATCTGACCCGACAAAAAGGCCGCCACAGCGATCTCGTTGGCCGCATTCAGCACCGCCGTCGTACCCGGCTGGGCACGCAAGGCCTGCCATGACAGATGCAGGCCAGGGAAGCGTGTGGCATCGGCCTCTTCGCACGTCAACGCGGCCAGCGCGGTGAAATCGAGCACCGGCGTGCCGATGGAGATGCGCTCCGGCCACGCGAGACCGACCACAATCGC
>CALMCS010000864.1 GCA_937862875.1 uncultured Comamonadaceae bacterium | reverse complement strand
CACCCGCTCCACGTCCAGCCCCAGCACCCGTGCAACAGGCTCCCCGCGCGAACTCCGGTTTTGACGACATGGATGATGACATTCCGTTCTAAATCGGAAATTCACCGTTTTGGTTGATTGAAAAAAGCCCACTCTCCTCTGGAGGGTGGGCTTTTCATTTTCACTATCCACATTTTTTCCAGATTCAGGGCATGAACAGCCTGCGACATCAGAAGACTTGGAGCCTGCCGTCGCTGCACAAGCCCTTCACGGCAGCCCAACTCTCTGACCCGGGGACCGGCAGGATCCCAGAGTTGGAAAAAATCGGCCGCTCCCCCTCCTGGGGCAGCGCTAATCGCCATGATCTGACCCATGTGGTCTTGGTTCTTGGAAAACCAAGCTATCTCCCTCTAGGTCAGAATGCAGGAGGACTCGACTTGGAGACTTCTTTTGTCTTACCCACGATTCAATTCCCAAGACTCTGTTTTGGCGCAAAATGCGCTTTCAATGCAACCTGCCCACCCCTTGAAGGACTGCCTCTCGATTCACTCGCACGCAGTGCTTCACCAACGCTTTTCCCCCAATAACGGTTTTGATTCCCCTTGAGGGACTCGTTTGCATTGAAAGGCTCGTCTCCGGCTGGAAAAGGGCTCCTGTTCTTGCGATATGGCCTACACGATTGATCATCCCACGTCATGAAAGAAGAGCTCACTCGTCGTGCTGCCGACTATGTGCTTGTGCATGGACTGCTGGACGGTTCGATTCGCGAAATCGCCAAGCACATCGGCACCAGCCACCGGATGATCAACTACCACTTTGGTAGTTCAGAAGGTTTCTGGGAAGCACTGGTCAATGAAATCCGCAACATCGAGATCGAGCGCTCGCGCACGTATTTCGAAACGCAGGATGCCTCGTCGCTCAATACGGTGTCCAAGGGCTGGGCCTATTTTTCGACGCCCGAATACCAGCAGATTTTCAAACTGATCTTTGAGCTCTACGTGAAGACGCTGCGTGCGCCTCAGGAGCACGAAGCGTTTGCACGCACATTTGTGGATAACTGGATCACGCTGCTCTCCGAGCGGATTTCGAGTGATTTCCAGCTACCGTCTGAAGAGTCGCAAAGCTTCGCACGCCTGCGTCTGGCTTGCATTCGCGGGCTGATGCTGGACCTGTTGCTCACCCACGAGAGCGAAGGCATCGCCAAGGCCGTCGCCTTGTACGATGCCATGTTTGCTAATTATCTGAAGCATCGCTGACGCTGAAGAGGCCCGCGCTCCAGCTCTCGGGGCCCCACCAACCGCTCACACATCAAGCGTTGCAAACTCCAAGGTCTTGGGTGTGTTGACCAGCACTTCTGGCGTATCGCCGACTACCACCGTGTCGGCGATGCGAAAGCCGCCACGACCGTAGACGTACAGACCCGGCTCGGAGGAGTACACCTCGTTGGCTTGTAGCGGTCGGTAGTTGAACGCCATATCTTCCGGGTACTCGTGCAGCATCAGGCCGACCGCATGACCTGTGCGATGGAATACATACTCGCCAAGCCCTGCCTTCTCGATCACGGACAACGCGGCGGCATCGATATCGCACACCCGATTGCCTGGCCGCGCTGCAGCCACACCCGCTTCGGTGGCCGCGAGCGCGGTTTCGTAGCAGCGCTTTTGCATGTCGTTGGGTTGGCCCACAAACCAGGTGCGCTCGTTCTCCACGAAGTAGCCATTCAAACGCGGCAGCACGAAGTTGACGATCGTGTCGCCCTTGTTGATGACCGCGCCGCAATTGGCACCATCACCATGCGGCGACGCAGATGCCGGGCCGCTGAGCGTCCAGCAGCGCATGACTTCAAAGCTTTCTCCCGGAAAGCGGAGCGCTGCCTCTTCAGCCATCAATGCAGCCACCTGAAAATCCAGCACTTGAGTCTTGAGACCCGGCTGATACAAGCGCTTGAACTGCTGCTGCGTCCAATCCGTCAGACTGGCCAGAGAACGCATGATGTGAAGCTCTTCCTCGTTCTTCACCCAACGCAGCGATCGCAGCACGGCGGTAGCCGACGTGACCCTCGTTGCGGGCAACAAGGCGATGGCTTGCTGCAATGGACCGGTCACGCCATCGGCGATCAAGTGCTTGCCCACCAGCCCCAGTTGCCTCAGCACTGACGCCACCAATTGCGGTAGCTCCGCGGGGTTGGGAAGGCGCTGAGTCACGCGTGGATGCTCGCAGTAAAAGTGGATGTTTTTCTCGTCCAGCCACAGCGTTCCCTTGGCCGCCGAAAACCGCAAATGGTTGGTCGACAGCTCGTTGAACACTGCGTGCAGGCCGCCGTCGGCGGTGACGATGCAAAAAATCGGCCGCTCCCAGGGCAGCACATCTACCGCAAAGTTGGTGGCGTACTGAATGAAATCGGAGGCAGTAAAAACAATCGCGTCTGCGCCCTGTGCCGCCATGAGCTGCTGCATCGCGCCCATGCGTTGCAGCTTGGTCTTGTGGGTCAGTTTGAACATTACTGCTTGATCCCCAATTCGTTGATGATCGGTGCCCAGATGGCTGAATCACGCTTGGTGAGTTTCTGCACATCTTCTGGAGTGCTCTCCACTGCCGCGAGTGACTGCGCCTCGAGACGCTCCTGCATTTGCGGAGACTTCAAAACGCGATTGATGGCGGCATTCATCTTGGTGATGATTTGCTTGTCCGTGCCCTTTTTCATGACGATCGAATACCAGCCCGGGACTACGACTTCGTAACCCAACTCCTTGTAGGTAGGCACATCGGGGAACGCCTTCAACCGCTCGTTGCCGGTGACCGCGACAGCAATCACCTTGCCGGATTTGATCAGCGGAGAAATTCCGCCCGGCACGGTGGTGTACAGAGCGGTATCGCCCGCAATCACGCTGGTGGAGCCTGCCGCGCCATTGAAAGGCACATGCACCATTTTCATTCCGGTGCGCTTGAGAATCAGCTCCGACGCCAGATGCGTGGAGTTACCGATGCCGGCCGATGCGAAAGAATACTTGTCGGGACTTTTCTGAACCAGGCTCCTGAACTCGGCGAACGTCTTCACCCCGAGGGTGGGCGACACAACCGAGATGAACGGCGTGTCCGCAAACACCGCCACGCCTTCGAAGTCCTTCAACGAGTCGTAGGGCAGGCTGTTGTACAGGTGCTGGTTCCAAGCCATGTTGGAGACGCCCGCCATGAACATCGTGTAGCCGTCCGCGGGCTGCTGCATGAAGTAGTTCACGGCAATCATCCCGTTCGCACCGGGCTTGTTTTCGACCACGATGGTTTGATTCAACTCTTTGGACAGCGAGTCTGCAAACGCACGGGCCAATACATCTACCCCGGTGCCCGGAGCCAAAGGAATGGCAAAGCGAATCGGCTTGGAAGGCCAACTCGCATCAGCCAAAGCAGGTCCACCCGCCAAGACCGAAACACAACCCGCCAAGGCGAATTTCAAAAGTCGATTACGCATTCAAATCTCCATGTACCAGTTGGTACATGAATATATGCAATCTCGCAAAAGCCACTATCAGGGTAAACACCCGGGCATCGAAAAATCCAAAGACAGAACCACTCCGCCATGCACCCAATCAAAGAAGGTGCACAGGAAGTCGGTATCCAACCACGAGCCAAGCAGCGAGCAGAGTCCGTTCATTCACCCCCCAGAAATCAAAAAGGCCCACTTGCGTGGGCCTCTGCTCAGGGAAACGTGAT